>JAKJEP010000327.1 GCA_022705365.1 Planctomycetota bacterium
TCCGCCGCCGGGTGTTGATGCATATGTTTGAGAATAGTGGTGATACACCGTGCGGAAAGCAGGTTGTTGCGGCTGAGACCGCAGCCGTCGTCAATCCGGTACTGGGAAGAGGGAATGTTGAGGTTGTTTAGGAATTGTTCGACGGCGGCTTTCCCGGTATCCCAGGAGCCTTGCAGGCAGACAAAGTCGGCGGGAAGGTTGTGATAGGCGCCCAGCGTTTTAAAGAGGCATTCGGCGGCCAGATTGAGGCTGCGCTGGTTGCAGCGAATCAGGACCTCCTGCAGCGGAGTTTGTGCGATGAGCAGCGGGTCGAGATTCACGGGTGGATGGCCCAGGTCATCGCGTATTTTTTTGATGATGAGCTTTCCCTTGATTTCGATGTTATGGTCCAGGAGATATTCCGCCAGCAGAAAACCGAAATACGCGCTGGGCCGGTCGATGGTGACGAAAATCTGCTGTTTGGCGTAACATTCCCCTTTGAGGGTGATATCATTCGTGCCGGGGGTTCGAGCGGCCCAGGAGGTATTTGGTTTGGCCGTTTTGGTTTTGCAGTGATTTATGATATTGACATAAGCGGTCTTCGGGTCCGTATAGAACTCGACATTCCGGCCGGGCTGGGTCGGCACGATATAAAGGTCCAGGCAGTTGTCGTTGAAATTGAGGGCGGACATTTCGGCGGCGTACCAGTTGTTGGCCTGATCCGCCGGCCAGGAAGGGTGAAACCGCACATCATCAAAAATGGTATTGTCAATAATGAGATCACCGGCGATGGAGGTGATCTCTCTTTGCTGAAGCTGCTGGCAAATCTGCTCGAAGATCAGCAGGATGCTTTGCTGATTTTTTTCGGCTAGGGCCGGATCGCCCGTCAGAGGATCGCCGGCGGCAATGATGACCAGATCATCATCCAGCAGGGCAAAGGTGGTCTGGTAGGTAAAATCGGCGCCGAGCTGAATAACCGCCGCCGCGGTCGTGACCAGTTTCATATTGCTGGCGGGCATCAGGGGCTGGTCGGGGTAGTGCTCGAAAACGGTAGCACCGGTGTCAAGATTGACAAAATGGATGGAGAACTGGGTCTTTTTCTGGTCGGGCCGGTCGAGAAGTTTCTGGATTTTCTGCTGGGGACTGCCAGCGGCGGCCCATAGAGGCAAAGCCAAAAAGAGCCAAACAAGGATGGTACTGTATCGTTTCACTATAAATATCCTGAAAATAATTAGTAACGATAATTATTTTCGGAATTTCTATAGCAAAACCATCAAAAAATCAAGTCCGATATTCCATTTTTCGGCCGGGATTACCAGTTCGGCTGAAAATTCGGATCGTTCGGATCGTTAGTAACCAGCCAGTTACTCGCGATGGCGATCATATCCTCAAGGTTGACATGGCAATCCTGATTGAAGTCAGCGGGCATGTATTGGAAATTATTGCCGCCGCAGATCATATACTGCTCCTGCGTGGATATGATTGCGGTAACTCCCACCAGGTGGTCGCCGCCTTGATACGGTTCCGGCTCATTGTAAATACTGAAGCCGTAGAAGTCTATCATGTCACCGGCAATAAGGGAAAGCCCGGCGGCGCTATACGAAGCGAAATTTTCCGGCCCGCTCTCAAAGCCGGTAACCATATCCCCCCATGCTTCGACACCGTTGATGTTTACATAAACATAGGTATCATAACCGGAAATCACCCGGTTCTCAAAATCAATCTGCACATCATAAAGCCCGGTAGCCGGAACGGTGAAACGGGCTCCGGTCCCGCGAGTACGATCCTTAATAGGAGTCATCATGCCGGTCATATAGGGGTACCATGATTGACCAGGCTTCCAATCCGTATGATAACTACCATCTCCCATATCTTTGGTGACGCAGCCATCGTTGTCCGGACCGCCATGCCCCGTACTTTGCCAGCGAATGTTAGGATACGATTCAACCGGCTCGAGGTAATATTGGAATGCCCCGGTATCATAAGTTATGGTACCATAGGCCCATACTCCGTTGGGATTGCCGTTGGTGATACTGAAATCGGCGTTATAGTCCCATTGCTGGGGAGCTAGTTGGAAATTATCTTCCAGCCAGTCGGAAACCACGGAGGCAAAATCCTGCAGATCAATGTGGCAGTCGGTATTTATATCCTCGGCCAAACCATATCCGTCATCCCAGATTTCGGCACATGTTGGCATGTTTTCAATAGCACTGTTCGTAGCACCGGGTGTGGGGGACAGCATAAAACCCCAATTTCGGACACCATCGGGATACCGGCCATAGGAGACATCCGTGGATTGAATACCAAAGGTGATGATGCTGAGAGGCAGATTTCCGTTGGCATAGGAATCAAAAAGACCGATGGATTCACCATCTTTGCTGAGATTGAAGTTCAGGTGAGTTGGTCCCCGCGTCTCGTTATCATCAGCCCAGAAAATCAGATGTTCACCCGGATCGATGGTTACACCGGTGGGAATTTCGAATTTATTCGGCTCGTTCAGGTCGTCAGTTAAGAATTTCCCCGCTAAATGGACGGCAGTGGTCCCCTTGTTGTAAAGTTCGATCCAATCGGAAAATTCGTTCGGGTCATCGGGATCCTGGATCGTGGAGTAATTGTCGGCCATGAATTCGTTAATAACTACATCCGAGCCAACGATGAATAACGCTTCGTTGATAGCAGACCAGGTGGAACCATTCAGATACCGGGCTTTTACCGTAATGGTCCCAGGTAATGGAATGGGATCGGTGTAAGGAGTCCCGACCGCCGCCCCCGTGTAAGCCTGCCGCGGATCCGAGCCGTCAAGAGTATAGTAGATAACACCGGATTTGCCGGACGGCAGACTCATCGTCAGTTCAAAACCGCTATCGACCTCTCCCCCATTCCGATTAAAAAGTACCGGTGTGTTCAAAAACTGAGAGTCGATCCAGTTCAGGCGAGCCGCCAGCCAGTTCTTTACCGCATCCACTTCCTCCTGGTAGGTGGGATAGGCATATATGTTTCCCAAACCTTCCAGTTTAATCATGATACCCATAATCGGCCAGCGCTGGTAATTGCGGGCCTGTGCTTCATTGAGATAAGAGACATAATAATCAATATCATTCATGATATGGCTGTTGCTGAAGACATTTTCCCGCAGACTGAACCAGCGATCCCACATAGCCAGTTCATATTCGGGATCCTGGCGAAATCGGCCAAAGCCATCAGCAACAGGATCGCCGGGGCGTGTAGAATAATCCCAGCCCGCCGTTGCATTTGCAGACATAAAATTCATATAGCCAAACGCCGCATCAAAATCCCAGACGGGCCCCATGTTCCATTTGCTGAGCCGATCCTTAAACATAAAGGCGCTCACTATATAAGCATCGACATTCCGCACCATTTCCTGGAGCCAGAAATGGTCGATAAAAGAACCGACATCGATGTATTGCCGATAGCCGATGTTGGGATCGGCAAAACTGGCGCCATCACGAGCGGCTTTGTAGGCATTTAAATTAGCGGCCAGCCAGCTTTTTTGGGGATCGGTGATTTCCTCATATCCGGGTTCCTCATAATACCAGTATCCCATATCACAGGAGAATGCCATGGCCGGGTCCTCCGCGGCGCGAACTTCATGCTGGATCAGATAACCGCCGGTAATTTCAGGTTCTTCATTTTCATAGGGTTGGAGTTTCTGGATATCTACGCGGTTTTTATCGCGGGTGAGTTTCTCCATCAGGACATACACGCCGACGTAATCACCGGGATAAGCAAAATCAGGGTGACTAGGATCTGTTCCAATGGGAATTGTTCTGGAATAGTTTATTTCCGAACCAGAATAGGCAGGTACCGATGCCAGGTTATCCATCCGGACATCGCCGCCATCGAGATTAAGAAACACTTCGACCAGCCGGGTCCTGGGAGCATAACGATCTATCTCATTGCTCCATTGATAGGCCAGTACATTGCTGAGAAGGCTTTTATCCCAGAAGGGGCCATAGAATGCCCAGTCGGATTCCGCCGGCAGTCCCAGGAGCGAGACATCCTTGTCCTGAAAACTGTTGTTCCAGGTCTCGAATTTATAGGTTTTTTTCGGCATGTAAGGCGAGGAATTTCCCCGGATCCGAATCCCATCCATACCGGTGTGATCGGCGGGGCCGGTGACGGCGGCACGGCCGGTGTTAGGGTCCACATC
>JAKJEP010000328.1 GCA_022705365.1 Planctomycetota bacterium
GGATTTCTTTATCAGCACCACCTCCAGTGACGAGACCAATATTATGAGTGCGATCCAGGCGAAGAATCTGGGGGTCAAGAAGTCGCTGGTTTTAATCCACCGGCCGGACTATGCGGATCTGGTGGAAAAAATCGGGATTGACCGGGCGATCAGCCCGCGGGTGGTGATGGCGCACGAGATGCTGGCCTGGCTGCGGAAAGGCAAGGCTTCCACGCTGGCAATCCTGGAAAAGGGAGAAGCGGAAATTCTGGAACTGGTGGTGGAAGGAGAGAATTTTGTCGGCCATACGCTTCGCGATATCCCCATCCCGGCCGGCTGTCTGGTCATCGCATTGCTGCGGGATCAGGCGGTTTTTCTGCCCTCGGCCGATATGGTTTTTCGGCTGGGGGATGTGATACTGGTCATTGTCCGGCAGGAAGTTCGGAAAGCCGTTATTCGCTTGATCGCCGGAGAGAACTAATCGGAAACCAAGAAGGCATGAGTAGAGAGATTATATTTTGCAGTATCGTTTAATTATCAAACAACTGGGAATTTTGATTTTGCTGGTGGGGGGCTGCCTATCCACCAGTTTGATCTGGGCGTTTCTGGATTACCAGCAGCCGGGTAGCGAGCGAGTGATTCCGTCTTTTCTCTTTTCCATGGGGATATGCGGACTGACAGGAGGTTTCTTTTTATATGCGGGGCGAAAAGTAAAGGGGCAGCTTTATCGAAAAGAAGCGATTGCGGTGGTCGGGCTGGGGTGGCTGCTGACCGGATTGCTGGGGGCACTGCCGTATCTTTTATCCGGGGTTTTGACGGTTCTTTATCCCAATCTTTTCAGCCGTGTCTGTTCCGCTCTCTTTGAAAGTGTCAGCGGTTTTACCACGACCGGCGCCAGCATCTTTCCGGAGCCGGAAAAACTCCCGCGCGCTATCCTTTTCTGGCGGAGCCTGACCCACTGGCTGGGGGGGATGGGGATCATTGTATTGTTTGTGGCGGTTCTGGGCGGCACGGGAGCCGGATTCAAATATCTGTTCCGCAGCGAGGTGCCCTGTTCCCCTTCCGAAACCATTCGTCCCCGGATTCGGCAGACGGCGCTGCTGCTGTGGAAGATTTATATTGCGATTTCCGCCGTGGAAGTGCTCTGTTTGATGCTGCAAGGGGTGAATCTGTTTGAGTCGCTTTGCCACACGTTCGGCACGATGGCCACGGGAGGATTCAGCGTGCTCAACGGCAGTATCGGGCAATACCATCGCTTCGGCATTGAAATTACCATTATGGTTTTCATGATTGCGGCCGGGACGAATTTCAATCTCTATGCGGAGATTCTCCAGGGGCGGTTTGCGGCGGTATGGAAAAACCGGGAGCTGCAAGTGTATCTGCTGATTCTGCTGTGTGCGGCTGGGCTGCTGAGTCTGGACCTGATTCTGAACAGGCCGGAAACATATGATGTCCCTCAGGCCCTGCGGGTTTCCGCGTTTCAAGCTGTTTCCCTTATGACGACCACCGGTTATATCACCGATGACTTTAATGCCTGGCCCAGTTTTTCCCGGTGGCTTCTCGTTTTGCTTATGTTTATCGGCGGCTGCTCCGGATCGACCGGAGGGGGAATCAAGGTGATCCGGATTCTGATTTTCTTCCGGGCCGCCCTGCTGGAAGCGGAGCGTTTTTTCCGTCCGCATGTGGTCCGGCCCCTGAAAATCGCCGGCCACACGGTAGACGAAACCTTCCGGCGCAATGTCTGCATGTATGTGGGAATGGTTCTGGTTCTTTTTCTGCTGGCCACGGTTTTACTGATGATCCTGCATAACGAGATACAGGTCGGCCCGGCTCAAACACTCGATCTGGAAACGGCCTTTTCCGCTGTGGTTGCCACTCTGAACAATATTGGACCGGGTCTGAATCGCGTAGGTGCGGTTCATAATTTTGCTTTTTTCACGCCGGCCGCCAAACTGCTGCTGTCGCTGCTGATGATTCTGGGCCGGCTGGAAATTATGGTGGTAGCGTGTCTGTTTACCCCCAATTTCTGGCGGAAAAATTAAGGTTTTGGTTATCTCCCCCAGGGGAAGGGCTGGTGATTATTCAGCAGTTCCTCCATATGGGCATCGATAATCGATTCGCGGCGGCTCTTCCAGTTTTCCAGATTCGCCTGGTGTTCTTTGAGTCGTTCCTGCAGTTTTCGCATCCGCTCCTGGGCCATACCCCATTCCGGTTTGCGGTCTTGGGCCTCACCCGGATCCGCCTTGCCGCCGTTCTCATCCGGAACAGACCATTCGGCAATCTGGCTCTGCCACTGGGTCAGGCGCAACTGTTCCTGCTGGAGGATAATATCAAACAAACCGGCAACCTGACTTCTTAGTTGACCCGTAAGTTTTTCCGAACTCCCTTGTTGGGGTTGTGCATGAATTTTTTTGAGGGTATTCTCCACTTTCAATCGCTGCTTGATTCGCTGGAGGGTCAGTCCTGCCATTTCCGGATCCAGTTTCATCTGTTCGATGACCGGTCCGTACATCCGTCCCAGCATATGGACGCGGTGTCGATATTGGCGGGGATTTTCCTGTTTCATCGCTTCCAGCCGGGCAGCCAGCTCCGGCTCATACTGGCGGAGAAATTCCGTCAAATCGGCAGGATCCATCGGAGCGAAAAAAGGACGCCCCATTCCCCTGCCCGGTCCAAAACCCGGTCCCCGCCCTTCTGCCGGCACCGGATGTTCCCTTTCCTGAGCCGGACGTTTTTGCGGATTCTCCATCCTGGGTTCCGAACGCGGATTGAGCGGAGCTACCGGCTCTTCCCCGGGCGGCAAAGGATCCTCGCCGGCCTGATCCAGCAGGGATTCCCATTCTTCGCCGCTGTCCGCCGCTTCATCTGCGCCGAATATCACCGGCCTAGGATACCATACAAGAACTGAAAGAGTGATTACTATTCCTGTCGCTATTTTCATAACGATATTCCTTTCTAACACTGCCTTCTGCCTCATTCTCCTGAACCTGCGTCCACATCCATTCGGTTAGACTGATTTCATCCACATCATAACCGGTTTCGTATTCATCTTCGGCCAGGGCAGCCTCGAAAATCACTTCTTCGTGATCCAACCATTCCCAATCGGTTCTAGCTACCATCGGTTCCTCCGGCGGGGGGAGGATCCGACTTTGCCGGATCATCAGGCCGATGCCGATGACCAGCAGTATTCCGGCTGCCGCCTGGGTGATGCGAATCGCCCAGCGCCTTTGCCGCCGGCGGGAGCAGGTTTGCTGGATCGTTTGCAGAATATGGTTTTTTACTTGAGGTGGCAGCGAAGGATCGGCGCATTGATTCAGACATTCCTCGCCGGCTTCGATATCGCGCACCATTTCGTCGGCCTGGTCTTTATCCAGCGAAAGCTGCTGTAAAAGCCGATTTAATTCTACCTGATCATTTTTTTTCATTTTCAGTCAATATCCTTCTGAGCAATTTCAAACCGCGGTGGACCTTGGACAACACTGTTCCGATCGGCATCTGGAATTGCTGAGCCAACTGGTCGAAACTTAGCTGACTATAATGGCGGGCCAGGATAATCTGGCGATCCAGGTCCGATAACTGCTGCAAGGCCTTTTGCAGCAGATCCATTTGTTCCTGGCGTTCCATCGGGCTTTCGGGATCCGATACGCTCCCAGCCAATTCTTCCGGCCATTGCGAATTCTCCTTTGCCCTTTCCAAAACCGAAAAGAATACCGGTGTTTTTGTCTGCCGCCGGAAATAATCCCGGGTCAAATTGGCGGCAATCCGAAAGAGCCAGTGTTCAAAACGGCCTTCGTGCCGATATTCACCAATTTTTTCCAGTAATCTGACAAACAATTCCTGGACTAAATCGTCGGCGGCGCCGGGGGATCCGGTAGTCCGGAAAAAATACCCATAGAGCCGGGGTCCATATTCCTCCAGCATCCAGGCAAAAGCATCCGCACTGCCCATCTGGCAGAGCTTGATCTTTTGTTCCAATAAATCTCGTTCCATGAGGTCTTATTCTATCTATTTTAACGTCCTGGAGTTAAAATTATTGCAATCTTTTTGTCTGTTTCATACCTACTATCAAGTTGCCCCGGAGCCTTTCCTTTGAACAGTGCTTTCAACTGCAATGGATATAAGGAGTTATGATTACGAACGGGACTGGAACCTATTTCCGGCAAAA
>JAKJEP010000329.1:0-485 GCA_022705365.1 Planctomycetota bacterium
GTGTCCATCAATACCATGCGGGCAGGCTACGAAGCGGCCCAGTTGCTGGACGATCTGATGAAGGGGGCAAGACCCCCTCATATGGTTATTACCGCCTGCCCTACGCATATTGTAACCCGTCAGTCCACCGATACCCTGGCCACGGAGGATCGCCTGGTTATGAAGGCAGTTCATTTTATCCGCCAAAACGCCAAAAAATCCATTCAGGTTACCGATGTGGCCCAAAAGGTGGGCATATCCCGCCGAAGCTTGCTGGACCGGTTTCGCGCGATTCTCGACCGAACGGTCCAGGAGGAAATCCGCCGGGTACGGATTGAGCGAATCTGTGAAATGCTCCTGGAAACCGATCTGCCGGTCTGCCAGATCGCCCTGCGTCTGGATTTTACCAGTATCGAGCATATATCCCGCTACTTCCAGCAGGAAAAGGGGATCTCACCTCTGGCCTATCGAAAGCAATACAGCAACAACATCTATTTGAAAAAACC
>JAKJEP010000329.1:495-4131 GCA_022705365.1 Planctomycetota bacterium
ATTTCCTTATAATGGGATTCAAACGTATTTCGGATTTCGATCGGAAATGAGAGCCGGCGGTATGGGAAATCCGGTTTTCGAGTATGGTGGAGAAGACCTCTGCATAACTCAACAGAAAGGAATAGAAAATGAAAAAAATGTTTTTTTTACTAGCAATGGCAAGCGTATTTTTTCTCGATGGTTTAGCCCGGGGGGTAGAACCCTCGGTATTGTCTGATACCCAGTGGACTCTCTATGGTTCGGCCAAAGTCAAAGCGGGAAAATTCGGCTCCTACTCCGCCAAAGGGCTGGCGTTCTTGCATTTTACGGACGACGGCCGAATTATACTCTCCGACAGCGAAGGCAGCTTCGAAGGGACCTATCAGCCGGCCGGCGGCGGTTCCTACCAAATGACCATCACCGCCGAGGATATGGCGGCGTCCATTCTAGAGATGCTTTCGGAGTTGGAGCCTGGTATAGCCCAATATATCAGTTCTCTGCAAGTCAGCTCCGTACAGTCCCAATTGAAGGTGGTGAAAAAAAAGGGAATCATAACGGTTACGGTTTCCCTCAAGAGCAAGATCGAGTTTCAAATTATAGTAGCCCAACAAGGGATCAATGAAACGGTTAAAATGTCCTATAGCCTGGCCGCCAGCGGTTCGCATACTAATATTCCGGCTGCCCAGGCCGAAGGAGAAACCTGGCTCATAAACGGCCAGAGCAAGTTCAAGATGTCTTCCTGTAAAAAAACTGACACCAGTACCTGGAAGCTGATGTTGGGCCCGCAGTCTGGCGAGGGTCTGGCTTACAACGAATTCGTTTTATATGAAAATACCGGAAGCGGATATGAATTGATGTGGCAGGGGCTGTATTATCGTTCGGGAAATTCGCTGATTTTCTTTCCGGACGAAGCCGAGGGCTGGGATCTCTATACCGACTGGGATTGGGAAGAAGACTGGCTGGACGGCCTGGTTCAGAACTCCGGTTTAACCTGGAATGGGGATTTTTCCGGGCCTTCCTATTGTGTATTTTCCTGTACGGCCAAGATAAAAAATGGCAAAGCCGGGGCGTCCCTCAGCCTCAAATCCAAGATTACCTTCTGGTATAGCCTGCTGGAATATGAGGAGGACGAAGACATAGACTACGACAACTGGAAGGATATCAAGGGTTCCTATTCCTTGTCCGGTATTGGCACTATCGCTCCGTAAGGTTTGTTACCCGCAATGATTACCAACCTTTACCCGTAACCGCATGATCTGATCTGCGTGCTGGACCCATAGATCAATGTCCGAAGAGATACAATCGAAGATCGCCGCGATTTTACTGCCAGGTGTAACCACACCTGCCCAGTATATCGGCGGGGAAATCAATCAGGTTCATAAAAAATACCAGGAGGGGGATGTGCGGGTCGCACTGGCCTTTCCGGATACCTATGCGGTGGGCATGAGTCATCTGGGGCTGTCGATTCTTTACACGATTTTAAACCGGATGCCGGGGGTCATTGCCGAACGGATTTTCTGCCCCTGGCTGGATGCGGAAGAAATCATGAGGCGAAAGGGGATTGGGCTGTTTTCCTGGGAGAGCCGCCATCCGGTGCGGGAGTTTGATATTTTGGGGATTACTCTCCAGCATGAGCTGGCCTATACCAATATCCTGTATCTGCTCGATCTGGCGGGCATCACGTTTCAGGCCGAGCATCGCGATGAGAAGGAGCCTATCGTGATAGGGGGCGGTCCCATCGCGGACTGCTGTGAACCGGTGGCGGATTTTTTCGATCTGGTGATCCTGGGCGATGGGGAAGAATCCCTGCCGGCGGTGATCGAGGCCATTCAGGAATTGCGCGGCCGATGCCGACGCCGGGAACTGCTGCTGGAATTGGCGCGGCGGTTTCCGTTTGTCTATGTACCGCAATTGTATCATTGCGAATATGGGGCGGATGGTACGCTGCTTTCTTGTGAGCCGACGGAAGCAGGGGTGCCCCGATGTGTGCAGCGGGCCATCGTAACGGATCTGGAGAATGCGATTTTTCCGACCGCGCCGATCGTGGCCCATACGGAAACAGTGCATGACCGGATCGCGATTGAGATCATGCGCGGCTGTCCGGGACGCTGTGCATTTTGTCATGCGGGTCATACGAAAGGGCCGCTGCGGTACCGGAGTATCGAGCAAATTATTGATCTAGCCTGGCAGAGTTATCTGCATACCGGCCACGATACAGTTTCGCTGCTCAGTTTATCGACCAGCGATTATCCTCATCTGGCGGAGCTGACGCAAAAGCTCTATCAGAAGTTCGAAGGCAGGCATGTAGGGATTTCCCTGCCGTCTCTGCGAGTGGACCGGCAGTTGCGGGATGTGCCCAGTCAGGTGGCGAATGTTCGGAAAGAAGGGCTGACGGTTGCGGTGGAGGCGGCAGGTGATCGAATGCGAAAGGCGATCGGCAAACGGGTAACGGATACCGACCTGCTGGCGACGATGCGCAGTGCTTATGAAATGGGCTGGCGGAAGGTAAAGCTGTATTTTATGGTGGGTTTTCCCGGCGAGACGCAGGAGGATGTGTTGGGGATAGTCGATCTGTCGGACCAGATTGCCCGGTTGCGGCGGGAAGTAGCCGGCCAGCCGGCCTCGGTAAATGTGGCGGTGTCGTGGCTGGTGCCCAAACCCCATACCCCCTTCGGCTGGATTGAGCAGCAACGGTTGGGCTATTTCCAGAACGCCCGGTCCCTGCTGCTTGAGGCAAAAATGAGACAAAAAGGCAGCCCGTTGACCTTGAAATTTCATCATATGCAGCGTTCGATCCTGGAAGGAGTATTTTCCCGCGGGGATCGGCGATTAAGTCAGGTAATTGAAAAAGTTTATAAATCGGGCGGCCGATTTGATGCCTGGGACGAATGCTTTGACTATAATAGATATATACGCGCATTCGAGGAATGCGGTATCGATCCCGATTTTTATGCGCATCGTGCCAGAAGTGCGGCGGAAGTATTGCCGTGGGATCATCTGGCCGGCGACAACCGCCCGCAGCTTTACCAGCGGCTGCAAAGGATACTAGCAGGATGATCGGAATCTCGAAATTGTATTGCGGCACCGTAGAACCGTCGGATCCGCTGCGCTATGAACGGAAGGCAAAGGACCTGCCCAGCCACCTGCTGCAATTTTCACAGGACAAGAAGCCGATTGTGGTCTGGAATATAACCCGGCGGTGCAATCTGGCCTGTGTTCACTGCTATTCCCAGTCGGCAAACAAAAATTATGCAGGGGAATTGAGCACGGAAGAAGGGCTGGCACTGCTGGATGATCTGGCGGAGTTTGGCTCGCCGGTGGTTTTGTTCAGCGGCGGAGAGCCGACGCTGCGCGAAGATTTGCTCACCCTCATCGAATATGCCCGGAAACGGGGCATGCGGGCGGTGATTTCGACAAACGGGACGCTGATCGACGAGAAGCTGGCGGGGCGATTCGCGGAAGCGGGCCTGAGCTATGTGGGGATCAGCCTGGATGGGATGCGGGAAACGAACGACAGGTTTCGAGGACAAAAAGGTGCGTATGATAAAGCGATTCAGGCGATCCGCAACTGCCAAAAGGCGGGGGTGAAGGTGGGCCTGCGGTTCACTATCAATCGGCGGAATGTCCGGGATGTACCGGAAATTTTTCAGCTATTAA
>JAKJEP010000032.1 GCA_022705365.1 Planctomycetota bacterium
CCGTCCTCCAGCAGGGCGATAAGCTCATCGGCGCCTCGTACGACATCGACGGCGAAATCCTGCGGCTGCCGCTGGGGGTCTTCGCCATGATCGCTCCCTTTAACTTCCCAGCCATGGTGCCGTTCTGGTTTTTGCCGTATGCCCTGGCTACTGGCAATACCTACGTCCTCAAGGTATCGGAACGGGTGCCCCTGACTATGCAGCTTATTACCAAGTATATCGACCAGATCGGTCTGCCGCCAGGGGTGTTCAATCTGGTCAATGGGGATAAGGTGGTCGCGGAAGCCTGGTCGGTTCGAGCCGTACCTGCAAAATCGTGGCGGAGAAATGCGCCAAAACGAATAAACGCTTCCAGGCTATGGGCTCGGCCAAAAACCACCTGGTGGCTATGCCGGATGCCCGGATGGGGGATATGATTCGGAATATGGTCACTTCCTGTTACGGCTGTGCGGGCCAGCGGTGCATGGCTTCCTCGGTAATTGTCGGGGTCGGAGATATCATATATAAAAAACTTTGCGATGAATTCGTCAAGGCCTCACGGGAGGTAATCATGGCCAATCCCCTGGACCCGCAGGTAGCGGATGAAGAAATGGTACTCGGCCCCGTCATCTCCGCGAAAGCCAAACAGTTCATCCTCAGCATGATCGAGACAGGGATTAAAGAAGGTGCAACCCTGGCCCTGGACGGGCGAAAGGCGTTGGTCCCCGGCTGCGAAAACGGCTACTTCATCGGTCCCACCGTCTTTACCGATGTCCAGCCGGGTATGGAGATCCATAAAACGGAGATCTTCGGCCCGGTGGTGGCAATGATCAAGGCTGGTACCCTGGATGAGGCGATCCGGATCATCAACCATCATCGCTACGGCAACGGGGCCTCAATTTACACCCAGAACGGCTACTATGCCCGGAAATTCAAACTGGAGGTCGAATGCGGGATGATCGGCGTCAATGTCGGTATCCCTGCCCCGGTGGCCTATCTGCCCTTTGGCGGCATGAAAGACTCCCAGCATGCTGACATCAAGGCCCAGGGCAAGGCCATTATTAATTTCTTTACCGAAGATAAAATTATCACCGAACGCTACTGGACGGAAGAATAAGCAAGGAAACAGTAAGATGACGAATTGTATATTGAAACAAATGACCACAACGACCCCGACGGAATTCTGGAACGATACCTGCGAAGTGGAATCACTGCGCCGGGCTGTCGAATGGGGAGCGACTGGCGCGACCAGCAATCCGGTGATTGTCCTGGAATGTGTGAAAAAGAATCCCTCCCGCTGGATTCATGAGGTGGCGGAAATCCGCCAGCAAAAGAAGCATTTTTCCGAAATTGAAATTGCCTGGGAACTGATCCGTCGCCTGGCTTTGCTGGCCATGCCGGTATTAAAGCCTCTTTACGAGCAGAGCCGGGGCCGCCAGGGCCGGGTGACGATCCAGGTGAACCCAGTCTATTTTACCAATACCGACAAGATGATCGAACACGCCCTGGAAATCTCCCAATGGGGTGAGAATCTCGCGATTAAGATTCCGGCGGTGGAGGCTGGGTTCCCAGCCATGGAAGAATTAACCGCCCGGGGCTTATCGATACTTTCCACCATCCAATATACCCTGCCCCAGGCCATTGCCACAGCAGAGGCCTTCGAGCGAGGGTATAAACGCGCGCAAAAGAATGGCATCGATAGTACCCGCATGAACAGTTGGGCGGCAATCATGGTGGGCCGGCTGGATGACCATCTCCGGGATGAACAGAAAAAGCATAATATCCCGGTCAATACCGAAGACATTCATTATGCCAGCCTGGCCGTATTTAAGAAAGTGGCGAAGGTATTCCGGGAAAACCGCTATCGCTGCCAGCCGATGGCGGCTGCCATTCGCGGATCGTATCACTGCCTGGATTATGTCGGCGGGAACGTGGTGATTACCCTGCCGCCGGCCTGGCAGGAGTTTATCAATGGCACGGATGGCCCGATCATTCCGGATGCAATCGATCAGCCGGTGCCGGCCGGTAAAATCGAAATCCTGCGTAAGTATTTTCCCGATTTCCAACGGGCCTACGAAGCGGACGGTATGAAAGTAGAGGAATTTATAGCCTTCGGCTCTACCCGCAAGACCCTGCGGCAATTCATCGGCGGCTATGAAGAACTGCTGCACTTTGTCCGGGACTGTATGTTATAGGATGGCGTTGGATGGCAAATCTGATTATCGATTGATGAATGTTCCGGGGTAACAACCGCGGCGGAAATGAAATATCTAATGAAACATCTGGCGAAAAAAAGAATTCCGCTTTTCTCGATAGCACCGGCGATCGGTTTTACCAAGAAAGAGGAAGACCATCCGGAATTACAGAATTATTTGCGTAACGTACTGCCGGAGATAAATGATATCACCAGAGATAACGGACTGATTTTGGGAATCCATTCCGGCGACGGCAAGACGAAGGAAACCCGCCGTCTGATAGGGGACATCACAGAGGGCAGCGTCTGGCATAAAGTTTCTCCGGATCGCCAACGGACCTTTTTTCAGTTTCTGGCGGAATCGGCGGATGGTTCCGATGAGAAAATACTATTTGATGAGATATTTCAATATCTGCATCGAATGGTCCGGCAGGGAGCAGAGTCGGACGAAAAAGATTTTGTCGACAATTGCCGCCAAAGCCTGACGGAATTCAAGAAACGGCCTTCCCAAAGACCTGCCGCTGCATGCCGGATGTTTTATGATTTTGGTTTTTTGGCAGTTCGGCCCTTCCGGCTGAAACTGGACTTGCTCAGCGAGAATTTTGCAAAACGTTATTATGAGGCGGATTTTCAATATATCAAAGACCTGGCGGAGAGTTTGGGATGGATATAAAAAGGAATCCGGACAATTGGCTTTATATATTTAGTCCTAAAGGAAAATTTTATGAAAGCATTGGTTAAGTATTCCCAGGAAGATGGGGCCGCCGAAATCCGCGACGTCCCCGAATGTCAAATCCAATCCCCCGAAGAAGTTAAAATCAAGATTCAAAAAACCGCCATCTGCGGCACGGATATCAAAGTCCTGCACGGCAGAGATCAAATGTTCCGCCCGCCGGTGATTATGGGCCATGAGTTTTCCGGGATCGTAGTGGAAACCGGCAAAGAGGTCTCCCGCCTTACGGCCGGTGATCAGGTCGTTGTCGAACCCACCGTAAAAATCTGCGGCCAGTGCCGCTATTGCCGCGGCGGCAGCTATAATCTTTGTTCCCACCGCCTGATCGCCGGTTTTTCCGCACCGGGCAGCTTCACCGAATATGCGGTCCGAAACGAAAAGTTTGTCCATAAGCTGCCCGGGGGCGTGGATCTGGCTGCCGGTGCTCTAGGTGAACCCCTGGCCGTCAGCGTCCATGCCGCCCTGGAAAGAAGCCGGATTCTGCCCGGCGATGTGGTAGTGATTACCGGACCCGGAACCACGGGTCTTCTCATCACGCAAATTGCCGCGGCCGCTGGCGGGCGGGTTCTGATGGTGGGAACCGCCGCCGATGCGGACCGCCTGAACATCGCCTGCCAGATAGGGGCGGAACATACATTCGCTATCCAAACTCAAAAGCCCTTGCTGGTAAATACCGTACAGGAGCTGACTTCCGGATATGGCGCGGACCTGGTATTCGAGTGCAGCGGAGTGGAAACCGCCGCCAATCTGTGCCTGGAACTGTCCTCCAAACAGGGGCAGTATATTCAGGTCGGCATATTTGCGGGCAAAAATGTTTCCATCAACCTGGACACCCTGTGTTACCGGGAAATCAGCCTGGTGGGAACCTTTTCGCAAAAACCATCCGCCTGGAAAAAAGCCCTGGAACTGCTGCATACCGGGAAGATCCATCTTTCCCCTCTGCTCGGACCAACTCTACCCCTGTCGGATTGGAAAAAAGGTTTTGCCCTCATGGAAAAACGTCAGGCCGTCAAAGTTCTTTTTGATCCGATATTTTGATGAACCAGTAAACAGAAGACGGCCTATCCTTATGTTTTGTTGTGTAATTGGTACATGGAATTACCATAGCAGAAAGATTGTATAAGAATATGAAGAATTTGGCTTTACAGAAGAACAAACCATTGTGCTGCTGTGGTGTGAAGGCCTGAAATCGGAACATGTTAAACTTATCGCCGAAGCGATTCATAAAGTCATCCGCGTCAATAAAAGATAAAAGTTCTACACCGATCAGATAAAGAAACAGATTTATTTTACAATGTAGGAGTTTTATATTCGATGAAAATCTATATAGGAGGTATATACCAGGAAACCAATACCTTTTGCCCCTATTTGTCGGATCTGAGTTTTTTCCAAAGAGGGTATTATTTAAAAGGACCTCAAATTCGCGAAGTATTGCGCGGAACCAATACGGAAGTGGGAGGATTTTGTCAAATATTGGAAAGTCATTCCGACATGGAGATTGCGGATGGAATGGCAGCTTTTGCCGTACCGTATGGCAGATTATCCTCGCAAACCTTTACGATATTAGCCGAAGATATAGAAAAGACCCTGAAAAGCCGGTTGCCTGTCGATGGGGTGTTACTTACCCTGCATGGTTCCCTCGTCTCGGAAGAGGAAGATGATTGTGACGGCACTATTTTAGAAAGAGTTCGATCGGTAGTAGGGCCCCATGTTCCCGTGGTTTGCACTCTGGATTATCATGCTGCGATTACGGAAAAAATGCGGCAAAACGCTGATTTATTAGTGGGGTATCGCACCTATCCCCATGTGGATTATGCCCAGGCAGGCGTCAGGGCCGCCCGGAACCTTTTGCGTCTCATACCAGATAAATCGCGGCCTTATCCCGTTTTTAAACGATTGCCGATGATAGTGCCTCCGGAAAATGCAGAAACGGAAAAAGGCCCCATGGCCGAAGGGATGGCTCGATTGCAAATTTTGGATAGGGACGAAAAGGTGATTTCTGCTTCCCTGTTCTGCTCCCAACCCTGGCTGGATGTTCCTGACAACAACCTTTCCCTGATTATATATACAAAAGAGAGAGATACTGGTTATTATAGTGAGTACGCACAACGTATTTTAGATTCTATATGGGAAAAACGGCAAGAATTCCTGGTGGATTTTCCCGATATCAAGACGGTTCTGGCGAATATAGGGCAATATCCAAAACCCGTAATCTTAATCGATTCCGGGGATATTACCACCGCCGGCTGCCCCGGTGACAGCACCGAAATTTTGCGGGCACTTCTGGATTTTTCATCCCCTTGGAAAACAATAATACCCTTGGTGGATCCGGAAACCGTTCAACGTGCCGTCGCAGTGGGAAAGGGCAACGAGGGAGAATTCTTCCCCGGCGGCAGTCCGAATGGCGGATATAACTTGCGTACCCCGGTGAAAGCCCGGGTGCTCTCCCTGTCCGATACCCCGATTCGGATAAAGGGGCAATCGTTAGCCGGATTAAAATTGGATATGGGATGCAGAGTATGCCTGAAAATGAATGAAGCCATCCATTTAATTGTCACAGAATATTCCTCCTGGGCGCACGATCCGGAGTTTATACGCAGTATGTTGCTGAAACCGGAAGACTTTGACATCCTTGTGCAAAAGTCTCATAAATTATTCCGTGCCGCCTATGCCAATATCGCCCGGTCCGTGATTGCGGTTGGCACTTCCGGCTGTTCTTCGCCCAGGCTGGATCAATTTGTCTTTACTAAAGTAAAAAGGCCTGTTTTTCCCTTGGATCCCTTCGAGGAGTGAAAAACAAACATCTCGAAACGCACAAGGAAATACTATTCATAAATTGAATGCAGATCCAGACAAAATATTCCTATTGGAGATAATGAAATGGCAAAAGCAATGAATCATCGGGAAAGAGTGATGGCCGCCGTATCCCACCAGCAGCCGGATACCAGCGTCAGCCGGTCACCCGTGTCAAAAGCTCTTCGACGCTTTGTTTTTGGGGAGCGAGAGCCGTTATTGGATTTCAAAACCGACTTTTAACGGTTCCGTCAAATTTGCTTGCAAAATCTGCCTGTTGGCGGTAAAGTTGGGGGGAGTTTGGCAGAGAGTGTTTTTCGGCTGAGGATTGCCCTTGACGGATAACCGGAACGGAAAGGATGCGTATAAGTCGTTTCATCCGATGGGTTTGCGGGGCAGGCGGCGTTCCGGAAGATGCTTTCCAAGGTGTAAGTATTTGACTGATAACAGGTTGGGCCTGTAGCTCAGCGGTAGAGCAGTGGACTCATAATCCATTGGTCCTTGGTTCGAATCCAAGTAGGCCCAGTTTGTAACCCCTTTTGTGGTAGGAATTTATGAAATGTAAATCTTTGCCTGTTCATGTCTGTTTTAACTCTCGCGAAGCATTCGCGAATTTTTATCCCAGTTTGCTCAGCCGGTCTATGGCTTCGGCCATTTTCTTTGCTGTAACTCCGGCATAATGTTTCAGGGTTGTCGTCACGTTGGCATGACCGGCCAGCGTCTGAACGCTTTTTACATCCGCCCCGGTTCCTAGTAAATTCGTGCAAAAGGTCCGTCTCAGGTCATGCAGGGTAAACCGCGGCTTTCCGTCTTTGTCCACCAGTTCAGCCCGGATCACGATTTCCCGGAAATCCCGCTGGACATTGTTTCCCATCCGGCTATTGACCAGGGTATTGAAAACCAGCGTGCTTTTGAATCGGTCAACCTGTAGGGCCTGCAGCGCCGAAACCGTTTCCGCCGCCATTGGAACAACCCGGTTTTTCCCGGATTTCGTCCGATGATCGGCCTTGTTTCGCACATGCAGCATCCGCCTATCGAAATCAATATCTGACCATTCGAGCGCCAGTATTTCCCCGATCCGCAGGCCCCCGTAATAGCCAACGGTGACAATACCCCGCCAGCGGTCATTCTGGCAAGCTCCGTACAGGGCCTTGAAATCAGCCGGTTCGAGTGTGTGAATCGGTTTTTCCGGTTCCTTGATAGATAGGGCCTTGCGGTTCCCCTTGAATGGGTTCACCCGGATATATCCGCGTCTCACGGCCTTTTCAAGAGCCGCCTGCAAGGTTCTAAGGGCCTTGTTGACGCTCGCGGGTGATACTCCATCGGCCACACGTGCCGTCCTGAATGCCTCCAGCATCTGGAAATCAATCACGGTTAAATCCTTCGGGTGACAGGCTGCCTTGAATTGTTTCAAAACCAATTCGTGTTCATAACAGGCCCCCTTAGAATGGGTATCCTCAATGCTCTGTAAATGCTCCTGAACGAAAGAATCGTAATCAATGGCCGTTATGCCCTTTTGTTCGCAGGATTCAAGCTCCTGGCGTTTCTTTCCCTGAACATGGCTGGCATAGGCTTTGTCCGGTCCTGTGGTGATTGACTGACGCCGCCCGGTTCGCGGATTTTCCCAAATCACCGAGTAAACAAAGCCCTTACCCATGAAAGACCTTTTCACCTGGTGTAAATCCGCGTCACACTTCGAGCATGTTTTCGCGGTTGCCCCGTTCTTGCTCTGGCAGGCGGGGCAGATTTTCACACACCCGGTTTTCCGTTTCGTTACCCAAACATTGATTCTCTTTGACATGGTTTTTCTCCGTTCTGCGCATGGCCAGCCGCCCGGCTGGAAACAACCTTCGGATTAGGAAGGGTGAACCGAACAACTGGCCATTGCCGCTTTGAATTATTTACTTGTCATTTTTTCGGGTATTCCCGAAGGCTGTTTCCGATGATGATTATCGCTGAATCCGGTGTGTACGTCAAGAATAATTTTCAGTTTTTCGTAACTTCTTTTCTGACAATGTTTGAGAAGGATTGTATATCTATTAGTCGCGGACAGCCTCTTGTAAAACCGATTGCAAATACTCATTCAGGTGCGCCATTGAAAACCTCAATTCTTTCCCGATTTTATAACTGGCAATCTGGCGGGTTCGTCTCAGCCAATAAATCGTCGAAACCGAAACGCCAAGGAAATCGGCGGCTTCGGCAATCGTCATCAATTTCGGTTTTTCATCAATTATCATTTTTGCTTTTTTCGTTCCAACTCTGCCCGCTTATGGCCCGTCCCCCGCGTTCGGCTGTTCAGGTAGTCAGCCACAGCCTTAGAAATCCGCTCTCTCCTGCTTTCCCGTTTGACTTCCAGGGCCATTCAATCCACCGCGCCTTCACCGCCCCCAGCCGGCAAAGTCCGCTCCTGAAGGCGGCCACGGCCACAATCGCCCCCACAGCCGCACTTATCCACGGCTACGCTTGCCGGTAGCCTCACGATTCCCAAAGCGGTGTTAAGTTCGTCGATACAATCCATCAGGATCACGGCTGCCCGCTCTCTTTCATCATCCCGCAAAGCCTCCCCCGCCGTATCTATATGCCGCCGGCAATCTGCCAGCACTGAAAGCGCCATCGAATTATTTTCCATCACAAAACCTTTCTGGCGATAATCGCCGCTCATAAGAGTCAAGGGTCTCGGTATTCAACAATGCAACTCAACGGCTTGCCCGTTTCAAATTTTTCCGTTTCCCAAAAATCCCCTTCACTCCGACCCAAGATGAAACTTGCCTGAAGCCGGTACTTCATGGCGGTCTTACTGTCACGCATAACCGACGTCCAAAATCTTTGCCGCTCGGCACGATCCGCAATATCATCCAGCCGGATTTCATCCTGTCGCTTTTGAATAGCCTCGCGTATGTGACTTTTAGCAACCAGTCGCCGGGCATAGCCGTAAGTAATCCCTGCCCGCTCCGCCGTGCGTTTCAGATTGCCGTCGTAGGCATCGACAAACCGCTGCTGAAGGGCGGTCAAAACAACGGGTTTTTTGTCTTTTTTCTCTTTCATGGCTTTCTCACGGTCAACGGATTGTCAATCCGGTGTTTTTCGCACATAACCAATTACCTTAAAATAAGTTACAATTTTGACCCCAAATTTACTGCCGTATCCCCAGCCAAATCCCCGGCCAAAACCCCGGCCAAACTTTTTCTTAACTCATTGGTATTCATGGTTTTATAAATTTTCATTTCATCACGCTAAAATTGACACGTGTTTTTTCCGCAAAATCTCTCGCGGATCGGTATAATTCCCGGTCATCGCCAGCTTGTCGGCACTCGCCAGCGTCTTGACGGCCCTGGCAGGCAGGCCCAAAAACTTCCCAGCCGCCTTCGCGTTCAAAAGACCTTTTTCCGAAGCCAGATTATCAATCAGGGTTTTCACTCAGTCCCCCCTCTGTTGGAAATTGTGTTTATCCGCTCCGGTCAGGGCTTGACCGAGATAGGCATATTTCTGAGTATCAGCCCAGGCAATGACAGCCAGCAAATATTTCTTCCCCCGTAACGGAAGATGTAAACGAATTGTATCCAGGGTTTTTGTCCGGTAACTTTTTGAGATTGTGCTTGCGGTTTTCCCTATCTTGATACACCATTCCATTAAAACTTCCAATTCGTCTTTCGTTAGAGCATCTTCATTTTCCTTTTTGGAAGATTTATTTTTAGAGTTGAGAGAGCTGCCTCTCTCTTGTTTCTGCTCTTGAATATGCTCTTGAATATGCTCTTGCTCTTGCTCTTGATTTCCTATACCGTTTGGCATACCGTTTCCTATACCGTATGGCATACCGTTTTGAAAAAGTTCCCTAAATGCCCTATGAAGTGTTTCGGGAATATGAATCAAATTCTCCTGAAATTGCTGTTGAAAAGGGTTCTCAGGAAGTTCAGCCAAATCCTTCGCAAAGGACTTGACAACGTTCTCATTTTCCGGTGAGTTGTATTTCCACCAGGACGGCAAATAAAGCACGCGGGTTTGCTCATCAAAACCCCATCCCATTGTTTCGCAGACAACCTTGAAATCCGCCGCAAAGGTTTCCTCCATGCGCAAATCTTCCGCCGCCGCCGGTCGGGAGAATTTGAACAGCCCGATCCGGTTGTTCTGCTTTGACGTAAGGCAGTAAAAAACGATCAGTTTCCGTTGGTGGGTCAGGCGGATAAATTTTTCGTCATCCCATATGCGCGGACTGATTTTACGATAACGGAAAACGATCTGTTTCCGCTGTGTTGTTTTCTTTGCCATTGTTACTCCGTGATATGCCGGAAGGGTACTCTTTTAGGATTCAAAACGCCTCTGGCGGCCCACTCAGATTCAACATCCAAAAGAATGTGATCCGTCTTTCCAAATTGCTCTTTGAAAGTTTTCCAGGTCTTAATATCGCCGGCTGGCGGTTCAGCCACCAGCCCCTTTTCGTCCACCAGTGTTATAATTGTCATCCTATAAGACGCTTTCATCGTTCCCCCCCTTCCGTTAAGCCCAGAGCCGCCGCAGCCGATGATTTTTCTACATCCGTCAAACGGCCCACCGTAATCGCGGCATCCGCGTTTGGATTGTGACCCAAAAGAAGATTAGCCGCCTCTCCCGTGGTGATCGGCCCGTTGCCCCTGCTGCCGTCACTTTCAAAAAGGCCCTTCGTGGTCGCTGGATTGGCAACCAAGTCCACCGAGAAGACCTCCGTCAATTCTTCCACGATCTGTTTACCAGATTCAGACCGCCAAAGACCGTGGGCATTAGAAGACAGCCCCGCCGCCGCCGGATCACTCTCGGCAATGCCCCGAAAAATCTCACCGGCTGGCGTCGGCAAAAGGGATAAATCGCCGCGAATTTTCCCCTCAGCATATTTGATCCCGGAAAACCTACCCGCCAAATTGCGAACATCCCGCCGTCCGGTCCGTTCCTCCTCCGCCGTGGGATGATTGATAAATGCCTGCCGCCCCTCAAACAGGGGAACGGCTTTCTGCATACATTCCCGCGTATATTCCCGATTGTTTTTCGACAACGGCCCCAACAGGACCACCCCACGAATAATATTGCTGGCCTTATCAAACGCGGCCTCCTGAAAGGATCCTTCACAAACAATTTTTTTGTTTTCCATGATATTACTCCTGTAAATGAATTTTTAAAAGTGCGCCGCTGGCGGAATGGAAAACCGGCGGCGCACAAGAAGGAGAAAACACAAATTGATTTTACAATTTCGAATTCAGTCGAGCGGCAAATTCCGGGGACAGCCGCTCGCCAATCTGTAAAAAGTTTCCCTCTGGTGTGAGTACCCAAACCGATTGCCTCTTCCTTGTAATACTGGGGGCATCAATCCGGTTGATTTCCGTCCGAATAGTTGTCACCAACTCTTTCGAGAGATAAAAATACTCGCCGGGCAAGCGGCAGCCGTATGCAGTGTTTTTTGTCGCTATCCACCCGATGAAAACATAACCCGTTTTGACAAGGCGTCGGCATTCCGCCTTCAGTTCCTCCAGGCTGGGAGAGTTTGACCGCAAACATAACCGCCGAAACAAGGCCAGTTTGTCGGCATCGGCCTCTTCGCGAATCCGGCCCTTTTCGTCGAGTATTTGGTCAGCCAGTTCGCCCAGCACGCGGGCTTCGTCCGTCGTTAGTTTTCGTCTTTCCGCTAAATTTCTCATTTTTTTTGTTCCTTCTAAAAAGTTTTCGAGTACACTCAAACGTAAAAGCACACGCTGCTTGAAATGGCTGTAGATTCCGTAAAATGAAGTTTTAAAAAGAAAGCCCCCGCTTAAAGTGGTTTATTTTGAATAGGTTATGAGATAAAAGAAAATCGGTTTAATTCCGCAAGCGTTCCGTAAAATTCCGTAAAATGGATTTTTCAGGCATGATTACTGCTGTCATCCCGCTTCTGATTGTCGATTAACTCTTCTAATTCTAATTGTTGAATCTTACTGCGTTTTATGTTTTGTTGCCCAGCACTGGCTTTACTGTCAGCATACTCACTATTTTTTGCAGACCTTGCGGTTTCAGTAGTCAATCTGCTCGATGTTTTGGCAATCTTGCCTTTACGATAAGCAACGGTTTCGCGGATTTGTCTTGGGGTATATTTCGTAACTTTTTCAATCTCATCAACTGTTGGCAGCCGGTCGTATTGATCTTTTAGTTTTATCGCTTCATGCAATACAACCGTATTTCGAGTTTTCATTTCGTCTTGCGTAGCACGTTTTTTAGGTTTGGCTTGTAATTTTTCCTTCCCGTTTCTTGCCTCTAAATCCCCTTTGCACCATTGTTCAAGCCGTTTCAGGTCATATACGGGATTAGCCGTTTTCAGCGGTGGTATATTTCCCCCGCCAAGATTTGCGGCCATGCAGTAAAATTTAGCATACTCCTTTTCAGCACAACGAAAATCTTCATCATCGTAATCTCTGGGAAGTAATACTTTAAACATGAAAGTATTGCATATTCTTATCCGCTCTGCCAATTCCGCCAGCGTTCGCGGTTCCTCTTCTATTTTGGATTCACCCCCTATGGCTTCCCGTTGCCGCCCCTGTTCGTCTATTTCAATATTCGGGTTTGCGGTGGAAGTTGTTTCGCAGTGATCTTTCCCCTTGCGGCCTGTTCGTTTCGTTTTCGATTTCACTTTTCACCTAACTTTCTGTATCGGGTCAGCCCTGGCAGAGCAAGCAAGCAAGTCAGGTGAATGAATCTTGCTCCGCCAGGACCGCTTGGCGGTAGCTGGCCGCCGTCCCGATGGTTTATTAACATTTCGCTTACAAGGTCATTATCGGAATACCATCTGGTATTTCAATCCAAAAACCAAAAACGCTCCAGGATCGCGCAGGACGAACGATCTCGGCAAGAGACGTCCCGGAAGCCGTTCAGAACAACGATCACCACGTCCAGCGGCCTTGGCTTTCACGCTTTCGCCGCTCCTGCTATCAGTTCCATCACCTGCCGCCGGGTATCCTTGCGGTAAAATGCCC
Source organism: Planctomycetota bacterium (assembly GCA_022705365.1). Lineage (GTDB taxonomy): Bacteria > Planctomycetota > Phycisphaerae > Sedimentisphaerales > SM23-30 > JAKJEP01. The sequence goes on from JAKJEP010000032.1 coordinate 12,668, forward strand.
CTCAAAAAGTTGCGAAGTATTCGTCGCACGAATAGCCATAAACCCGCACAATTCAGCACAAATGAACAACAAAAAGGCTTCACAAGAAATCGTCTTAATTCCTGTGAAGCCTTGATTTTACGCGAAAAACCGTCCCTACTACGTTTTTGCAGGTTCAGACTCATAATCCATTGGTCCTTGGTTCGAATCCAAGTAGGCCCATTGATTCAGACCATTTTCTTTCGCATAGAACTGCATCATTATGCAAATTACTGCAATTTATAGACTTCTGCAATTCATCGTTTTCTAGTTGCATATCGTTGCAGTCCTGTGCGGACACTTGCTGCCTCATTTTTCGCCTCTCATTTTCCAAAGCTTTTTTGTTATAATCCTCATTGTCCATGAAATAATGATCATTGGCAACTTTTTCAGAATTCCCCATCCAGCGACAAACCACATGGTCAGGGTAGTCCCAAGACAATTCCGTTTGACGGGATGCCCGAAGGTTTTGAAACAACCTGGGCCATTGGTCGATACCAGCCTTTTTCAGAATTTTAGAAAACGGCGTTCTTAAATTTCGCCTGGGATCACGAGAGATATTTATAACATATTCAGTATTCGGCAATGCCTGTTCAAATACTTCCCGTAAATGTGGCATGATTTGAGGCCATAACGGTACCGTCCGAATCCCCTTGGTTTTGGATTTTTTCGTTTTGGGCGAATGAATGATCATCTCCGGTTTTGCCCAATTTATATCTTTCCATCGCAATCCTATTACTTCCGTTGGACATCGCAACCCACCCCAACGGCACAATACCACAATAAGACGCCATTCAGTCGAAGGGCAATATTCGAGCACCCTGTTTACTATATCCGCTTTAATATATCTTTTCCGTGTTTCATCATTAATATTCCCCAGTTTCATACCACTGAACGGATTCTTTTTGATTAGTTCATCTTCCACAGCCGCCCCCAAAAACTGCCGTGCCATCCTCCCCCTACGCTTTACCGTGGCCTCAGCTAACCCATGCATTTTTAAATTTTGAATAAACTGTTTTGCGTCTAATTGAGTAATTTCATCAAGACGCTTATTAGAACCAAAATACTCATTCAGATTATTTTCCGTTTTGTGATAGGTTAATATTGTCCCTTGTTCTACATCTTTCCTTTTATTGATATATCCAGAAATCCAATCCCCCAGCCTCGGCACTTCCCGACGTTCCCGACTGGCTACTAATTCCAATCTTTCAAATTTTCTTCTTATGTTATCGGGTAAATTGGCGAGCCATTCCGCCGTCGAATTTTCAAATACCGAACCCGATGTCCGACACCTTAATATGTCATCAAAATGCCTCTGGAATTGCTCCATATTCCGTTTTGACGTTAATTTGGTCCGGATGGTATGTTTCTTATCGTTATAGTTGAACTGTAATTCTCGAAAACCAGTTTTCTTGTTTTGATAGATACTCGACATATCTCAATTCCCCTTAACGGCTTGAACACTTTTAACATACTTTTCCAACGATTCTTTTGCGATACGAGGAGAACGCTTGCCAATCTGACATACTGGAATTATCCCATCTTTTATCAGATATAACAGCTTTCGATATGATATCATTAATTTCTTTGCAGCCTCATCATACGTTAATAGATTATCCATTCTTACACCCCTTACACTTCTGGAACCAAACCTTGCAAATCGTCCTTTTTAGGCTTCAAACCAAACGCCTTATACAAACGTTTTGCGAATTTGCTGGTCACCGCCTTGATTAACCATTCGTCATTTTCAACAATAGTTTCCAGCATGATCGTAACCATCTTGGTTTGACTCACTTCAAACCGTTCTGCAAACTCAACAATTTTTTTATTAGTTGCTTCACTAATAACGCCATACACTTTTACTTTTCCTTCTGGTGTACCAGCCATATCATAATCCTTTCTTTTATTACTAACCATTATTTAGCCATACAATAACCATATAGAATATATATGTCAACCATTTTACATGTACTTTTCAACTTTTTTCAATATTTTATATCCTCTTGTTCCAACTTGATTTATGATTTCCTTCTCTGTATTTACGTGTTCTTCTGGCAAATTCCTATAATACAATAATCTGGAAAAACCAAGTTTAACACATAGCCCGGCAAAACAATCCGACGTAAGCCCCTCCGCCGCGGCCAACTGCCTGATCTGTTCAGCCATACTATCTTCAAAGCTGGCAAGAATCACACTTTGATCTTGCCCTTTTTCCGTTTGTCGGCTTATCATGCCACAGCCCCCTTCGACGCCATATATTCATCATGGGCGTTGAGTAACATTTCACGTCTTTTTACTGTCAGTTTGTCACGAATCGCACCATACCCACTGTTTTCGATATACCGCTTTAGTTTGGTTATATCAGACAGGCCCAAAAATACTTCACAGCCAGGACGATCGGGATCAATCCTGTTTATCTTGAATTCGTCCGATAGATTCCGAAGACTATTTATTTCGACATTGATTTTTTCTTTCATATCACCCATAGCCAGAAAATCGCAATCATCCAGATATTTTTCTATCATAATATCTTTGTATTTTTCCAGGTTCTTTTCCAGTCGATGATAACACATTGAACCATACTTTTCACCTATACCGTCGAATTCACTGGACCCGTACAAAGTAATCAAATCCTGTTTGCTGATTTTTAAATTCGTAAAGTATTTCGTGGTAATTTCTCCGGTTCTATTGTCAATGGTTTCCTGTAATACTATCGATTTAGCCTTACATTCCGAGATCAGATCAATCACCGTACGGGCTTTTTTCCGCCGCTTCTTTTTCTTTTGCTTTGTTCCGATCTCATCATCTGGAGACATGGCTCGGGGATTTATTAACGCACCAACAGAACGAGACGCAGCAAACATCCGACGACGGACACCCTTCAAAAACCATCCGGGATACGGTACTTCTGGCGTTTTTGTGAGATATTTGGTTATATACATCATAGCATGATCTGGACTTGAAAATTTGCCCGGCTTTGAGATATCCAACCCACCAATTCCCCATTTATCCCGCCAGATGGACCAAAATTTTCTCAAATCATGGGGTTTAATAGGACCACGACCAGAAAGATCAATAACAACATGCCAATGGGGCCAGCCGCTTTTGTGGAACTCGAGAACCCATACCCAACTTTTGACGTGAAGATAACGGGCAAGTAATCGGGCAATGAAATGATGTTCTGTAACGTAATCAAGGGCGGCATGCTCACTGTCAAAACGTTTTGGGTCAACTGTAAGTGTCATCATATAGGGGAGTTTAAACTGTGCGAGTATTTCAGGCGTCAATAGGGCATTGCGGGTTTTATATCCCAACCGTGGACCGCATTCCGGGCAGAACCGACTACCACAGGCATCACTAACGACTTTGAACCTTGTAACGTTATAAGGCTTAAATTCAAGTCTATGGCCGGCTTCGCCGGCCTCTGGTCCAACCCCAAAGGGGGCCCCCTGTCCAGAGACCGGCGAAGTACCAAACGACGACCTCGAATGATTAACACCCTGAATATTCTTTATCTGTGACAAACACTGAACGGCACGAACAGGGGGGCTATGTTGTATAGTCTTTTCAGTAAAGGGATTATGATTATTATGATTTTAGGGAAGCCAGGGTACATTGTACCCCCTTATGGCCAGTTCTTCTCGGGTGATGTAGTCTGGACCGAGCCATTCTA
>JAKJEP010000330.1 GCA_022705365.1 Planctomycetota bacterium
TGGCACAATATGGCGTTCACTTCTCTAGCACGCTCGCGCCGTTGGTCAAAAAATTCTTCTCCCAATCATTCACGTAAAACCCGGTAGCCCACTCGGCCATTATAATCGTTGCTCCTTCGTCCAAGGCAATTTCCCCCAGGGGGATACTGTTCAGTTGTTCGCCGTTAATGCCGAAAATATACAATCTACTTTTGGTTTTAACCACCGCGATATCCCGGTTGGGAGAAGTAACCGCATCCAGCGCATTGGGAACCCGGTCCTTTATACTCTGCCAACCGGGATATAACGCATCGTAACATACCAAATTCGCGGGGGGAAGGAATTTTATTTTAAACTCCATGGTCCCGGGAGCGTTGTTGCCATAATAATTTACTCTTCCCTGCAGATACCAATGGCCGTTTTGTCGTGTCAGTCCATAATTGTCCTCGTTTATATCCGCATTTATCGAAGTGATTCCCTGGCTGTGTAAGGTTTGCACCGCCTGTTCCCTGGCGCCTTGATACGCTTTTAATCCCGCCGGCCCCAGCAAATCTGAAACTTTGATACCGATTGGCGACGATAGATTATCCACAGGTAAAACCTGCAGTCTGGTTATACCACCGGTATTGTTTTCTATGGCCACATAATCATTGCCAATATAATCAATGACTATGCTCTCCGAACCGGATGATACGGTTTTAGCAGAGGCTTTTTTTGTTGCCGCCAGGTCTTTTTCCGCCATGTTATGGGCGGATAATGCTTCTCTATTATTTCCTTGTTTCACCTGCAGCTCCCAGAAACCGCTTTTGCGCGGGAAATATATATCATTTTTGCTTAGTACCGGATGAAGTTTTTTATTGTCCGCCGCGACCCAAACGGTCTTGTAAATATAATCATGCTGGGATGGTATTTTCAATCCGATAAAAATACCTGAAAGGCCAGTTTTATTATACTGGTCGGTATCACCAATACTGGCGTTGGCGATTGACCGGGGATCGTCGGCATGAGCGGCGATTTTGTGCAGCAGCAGCACTTTATTCTGAACAAAGGAAACAACGGTGGCATCATTAATTTTCATAAATTCGCCCAGATAATTGGAGTTTGCGAAAACGGTAACCACTTCAACTTTTTCGCTTGTCGATACTAGATCGTTGTCCAGAACGGTATGTCTGGTCATTAAATAATCTGTTGCATTGACCTTCTTGATTTTATAGGTAGGTTTATTCCAGACATTTCTGCTTAATATCGCAGCCTCCCTGCTAAATTGAAGCAAACTGCCAGTGGCCTCCAGGCTAGTCTCGACGGAATACCCATCGGAACCCAGCTCCTTGATCACCGACCATTTTCCCTCCAGCGGACAAACCTCATATACGGGCGGAACAATCTTCCCTGCCGTAGTCCAGGAAGGATTGGCGCATCCGCCCACGAAAAGAAGAAGAAACAATGCCGGTAAAAGCTTGTATTTCTTAAGCATCTGCCCCCTCCTCTTTAGGTATAATAATCACCACATCAGTACCCCGGTTTAGCTCGCTCCTGATTTCCAGTTTGCCTTTCATTAGGGTAACGATTTCCTCGCAAATGGAAAGCCCGATACCGTTTTTCGAAGGCAAGCTTTTTCCTTTATAGAATTTCTCTTTTACCTTGGGCAGTTCATCGGCGCCGATACCGCACCCGCTGTCGGAGATGGTAAATTTAAAACTTTGACTTTGCATTTCCGCTTTAAAACGAACGTAGCCTCCGGGATGATTGAAATTAAAGGCATTATCCAGAATATTAATAAACAACTGTTTCAGCCGGCTTGCGTCCGCATAAATATTAGGCATGGTTTCAGGATATTCAACGGTAAATTCAATATTTTCCCGCATAGCCCGCGGGGTCAGCTGTTTGCGCAAATGTTCGCATAGATTGATCAGGTTTACCTCTTCCGGGTTGAGTTTGATTCTGGCGGAGATAAACTTGGAGAAATCCAAAAGATCTTCCACCATCCGAGTCAGCCGGTCGCTCTCTTTTTCAATTATATTCAGGCCATCGCTAAGCATTTCTTTCTGTTGAAAGTTCTCATTCTGTAACGTAATCGCCCAACCCTTAATGGAGGTTAAGGGGGTGCGCAGTTCATGAGACACGGAGGAAATAAAGTCGTTTTTAAGCTGTTCCTTTTTAACAATTTCATCGGCCAGGTAATTCAGAGTGTCAGAAAGTTCGCCTATCTCATCGTCACGCTTTTTCTGGCTTTTGATTTGGAAATTGCCCTTGGCCATCTTTTGCGCCACGGAAGTAATTTCCTGCAAGGGCACCACGATGGTGTTGGCTAAAAAAACACTCACCGTACCAACGATGAGGATTACCAGTAGACCTATCAAGATAAAAATCTCTTCGGTTTTTAAAATATCCTGATCAACGGTGCTTAGAGAGGCCACAAAACGCAGGGCGCCAATGACTTGATTGCCTGATTTCAATGGATTGGCAACGGTCATTACTTTTTGCCCGTTTAAGGTTCCTATCCAGCTCCCCGTTTTGCCGTCCAAAGCTTCTTTGATGTCGCTGCCGGCCGTCTCCGATGAAATGATGCCCTGCGAATCCATGATAATATTCCCGTCTTGATCAATAATCTGCACTTCGGCATTGCTTTGGTTCCAAAATGTATCAACATTATAAAGCACATTGTCCTGTAGCGAGGTATCACCATAATATTTGGAATACATGTCCGAGCAAATCTTGATCTGATTGTGCAAACTACCTTCCAAACTGTTATAGTAATTCTGCCTTACGATATAAATAAGCAGTATTTCCAAAATCGCAACGGTGCAAATAATAACGAGCATAAAAATGACGGTCAGCCTTAATCTGATTCCCTTCATGGTTTGCTCCTACGGGTTCCAGCTTGCCATCGATAGCCGCGGCCCCAAACTGTTTTTATGTATTCGGGCTCCGAAGGATTGTCTTCCAGCTTTTCCCGCAACCGTCTGATATGCACGTCCAGGGTTTTGGTATCGCCATAGTAATTCTCTCCCCAGACGACATTCAACATCTCATTGCGTTCCAGCGCCTTGCCCTGATTTTCCATAAACATCTTCAGCAAAGCAAATTCGGTCGGCGTTAATTCGATTTCACTATGATTTTTAAAAAATTTATTGGCAGCGAGATCCAGCAACAGATCGTCGCATGCCAGTATATAATTTTCCGTCTTGAAATGGGGGCTGCGCCGTAACATGGCCTTGATTCGCGCGGTTAATTCAATGGGGTTGAACGGTTTGACCATATAATCGTCGGCTCCTAGTTCGAGCCCGAGAATTTTATCGGTATCCTGCCCTTTGGCCGTTAGCATAATCACAAACGTCTCAGGCATCTTTTCCCGAACCTGCCGGCAGACTTCCAATCCGCCGATGCCCGGCAGCATCAAATCGAGCACGATAACTTCAGGTCTAAAGCTGCCCAACATGGCCAGCGCTTTTTCCCCCGTATCCGCTTCGCCGATTTCATAACCGGCCGCACTGAGATTAAGGGTGATAAAACGCCTGATCGGCTCTTCATCTTCAACAACCAAAACTTTAGCTTTTATTTCGTTCATCGGATTTCTCCACTCCCGCATCAAAAATTTATACATCTTTTAAGCTCAGGGGTTAACCGCATCGGCCACCAGCGATACATAGGCCTGGAGACCGGCTGGTTGCAGGTGCACTCCGTCTGGGTAAAAATATTCATTATGGCCGCTGCTGGCGGCATACCAATCCACCAGCATTATATTTGCATTGTCATCGGCGGCCTGGGCCAGAAGGTTGTTGACCACACTTTCCCACGGCTTCGGAACCCGGGTATTAATCAGCACAATCTGCCGGTCGTTTCCCAGCAATTCCAGTATATCCGCAAACTGTTTTTCCGCAAATGCTCCATTTGCTCCCAGCTCGATAATAACCGTATTTCCCAGCATACCTTGATCTTCAAGATCTTTTATGACCTGGGACGCCTGATACATCTGCCGGCCAATTTTACCATCCACTACAATGTCCGGGAAAAGCTCCTGCAATGCAGGGCCCACTTCCACCATGACTGAATCACCGATAGCCGTAACTCCTTTGCCGGTAAATGCATCGTTTTTGACCCTGTTCTGGGTGGCCGTTTCCGTACCAGCTTGGGTCACGGGTCCGTTT
>JAKJEP010000331.1 GCA_022705365.1 Planctomycetota bacterium
CTGAATTATACACGATTCAGCCACAGGAGCCGCCTTTCTTTTCCTAACCTTCAACTATCAATTGGACACCCTCTTTTATCAGCTTAACCAACATTATTCAAGCGGGAATGAGCTATTCTCCCGTCATATCCTTACGGAAACGGCAATTTTTCCGCTTTTGCGGCAAAACAGCCGCCTTAGCCATATCGGCAAAAATGGCATAACTGTTTGCCCTATAATCTTTAAAAACAAGATAATCCGACAATTTTTTCATCGTCTGATAAGCTGTTTTATCCGATTTTATGCGGTTCAACTTTCCCAAAAAAACCAGAGATTTCAAAGAACAGCAATTCTCTGAAATCTCTGGCGGTTTTTTAAACAAATGTCAACGTAGCATTATTTCAGGCCGATCATGTCCGCGATTATAGGTGCGTATTTCACAATCAGACCGGCAAATACTACGGATACCATGCTCATGAGCTTGATGAGAATGTTCAGGCTGGGGCCGGAGGTATCTTTGAAGGGGTCGCCGACGGTATCGCCGACCACGGTGGCCTTATGGTTTTGGGAGCCTTTGCCGCCCATTTCGCCGGTTTCGATGAATTTTTTGGCATTGTCCCAGGCACCGCCGGCATTGGCCATGAAGATGGCGACGGCGAAACCGCATGCCAGGCCGCCCGCCAGAAGTCCCATAACCCCCGGAATGCCCAGAATCAGGCCGACTACAATCGGAACTACCAGGGCCAATAACGAAGGGATAATCATTTCCCTCTGAGCACCAGCGGTGGAAATGGCCACGCAGCGGGCGTAATCGGGCTTTCCGGTTCCTTCCATAATCCCGGCGATTTCCTTGAACTGCCGCCGCACTTCCTTGACCATAGCGTAAGCGGCCCGTCCGACGGCTTCCATGGTCATGGAACAGAATACGAAGACAAGCATTACGCCGGCAAACATGCCGCAGAGAACGCGGGGATTCATCAGAGTGATGTCATAGAAAGTCATATACTGACTCATGGAGGCTTTGGGTGAACTAATCAGTTGGATTTCATGCTGTTCGGCATTGATATCCAGGATCATGGCGCTTCGGACATTCTCTTCATCCGCCTGGCTGAGGCTGGTGAGGGTGGTACCGATTTCCACATTTTGGCTGTTGTGGCTCAAATCCATCAAGCCGTCCACTTTGGGGCCCTTTTGATCCACGGCAGTTACTTCGGCCCATTTGTTGTGGCCGATATAATAGACCTGCTGGGCTTTTACATTCTGCTGGGCCTTGATGTATTCATACGCCTCCCGATTCTGACCAACCCGGACTTCTTCGATGAAAGCGGCCATCAGGGCCAGAGCGGTCAGAGCGGCCGAACCGATGGCAAAGCCTTTACCGGTGGCGGCGGTGGTATTGCCCAGACTATCCAGGGCATCGGTCCGTTTGCGGACATGCGGCTCCTGGTGGGTCATTTCCGCGTTACCGCCGGCATTGTCGGCGATGGGTCCATAGGCATCGGTTGCCAGGGTAATTCCCAGGGTGGCCAGCATACCGACCGCGGCGATTCCTACTCCATAAAGACCGAGCGAATATTCATGGAAACCGCCGGCAAAACCATAAGCAAGCATAATAGCGACGATAATGGTAGTCAGCGAAGCCCAGGTACTTTTCATACCTAATGCGATTCCGGCGATAATAACTGTAGCCGGACCGGTTTCCGACTGTTTACTAATATGTTTGGTCGGATTGTATTCATAACTGGTGTAGAATTCGGTGCCTTTCCCGATAATAATTCCTGCAATCAGGCCGGCAATGACCGAGCCGGAGATGCCCAGCCAGCTTACGCCGGGGATATCTTTCAGGAGAAGCCAACTGAACAGCAGGGTTCCCAGCACAATCAGAAAGCTGCTGCCGTTAATCCCGCGAGCCAGGGCACCCAGCAGATCCTTCATGGTCGCGTCTTCTTTCGTGCGGACCATGCGAATTCCGACGATACTCATGACAATCCCGATTCCCGCCAGAATCATGGGCAGGGCCAGCATTTTGGCCTGAGCGACAACCATTTCCGTGCCGGCCAGCCGATTCATCGAAGCGATGGCGGCTACGCCCAGCGCAGCCGTGGCCAGAATCGAGCCGCAGTAGCTTTCGTACAGGTCTGCACCCATGCCGGCGACATCCCCGACATTATCTCCGACGTTATCGGCAATGGTTGCCGGATTCCGCGGATCGTCCTCTGGGATGCCGGCTTCCACTTTACCAACCAGGTCCGCCCCGACGTCCGCGGCCTTGGTATAAATACCGCCGCCGACACGGGCAAACAAGGCCTGACTGCTGGCACCCATACCGAAGCACAGCATAACGACGGTAATTTCCACCAGATCCATATGAAAGCCATCGACCAGGGCCGGGGCAATTTTGGCCAGAATCAAAAACCACATGGAAATATCAAACAGGCCAAAACCAACGACTACCAGCCCCATGACAGCTCCGGCCCGAAAGGCAACCTGCAGGCCGCGGTTGAGGCTTTCCTTGGCACCCTGAGCGGTACGATTGCTGGCGAGGGTCGCCGTTTTCATTCCCAGAAAACCGCATAGCCCGCTGAAGAAACCGCCGGTTAAAAAGGCGATAAACACCAGGTGATGCTGCAAACCATACTTACCCATGAAGTACAGGACAACGGATACCACCACGAAGAAAAATGCCACTACCATATACTGCCGTTTGAGATAGGCCATGGCCCCTTCGCGGACGTAGGCGGCGATTTCTTTCATCCGGTCATCGCCTTCGGGGGCGCTGATAACCTGTTTATAGAGAGTCCAGGCGGCCAAAAGGGCCACCAAAGATCCGATGGGGGCAATCCACCACAAGATCAGCGGCCAGCTCATCAGTGAGAATCCATCTTCTACCGGTTCTGCCGCGGCTGCGGCCTCCTGACCGAAAACCAGGCTGCTCATCGACAATACTGCCGCCGAAGCAACCAGTAAAACCAATCCCCGCATACCCAGACAACCTTTCTTGCTCACCTTATTCTCCTTCTGGCTAAGTACTTCTCATGAGCCTGTACGATTTATAGTACCCTGTCGCTCCGCGACAGCCATTACAATACACAAACCAAATTACCCGCTGGACGGGTTTGTTGCCGGTCAAATAAACCGGCAATAAACCCAGGGAAGAATAACCAGACACCCCCTATTCTTCCGTGAATTTCTTAAAAGCCATGCGGTATTGTTTTCTCCTGACCGCATAAAAGCATACGGCTCACCTATGATGGACGCCAGCGTCAAAAGCTCTTTGATCCCTTGTTATTGGGGAGCCAGAGCCGTTTTTGGGTGCCAATATTGACTTTTGGTGGTTCCGTCATGATGAATTGTTTCGAGATTCCGAGTTGTCAACCTATAACGCCGAACTGGCGGAGCCGGTACCATGTAGAACTATCTCAAAACAAACCGGACTTGCGGCCCCGGCGGCGTTTCTTTTCCGAAGGTTTTTCGTAGTAGCTCTGACGCTTGATGTCTTTAATCAGCCCTTCTTTTTCGCACATTTTTTTGAAACGCTTCATCATCTGCTGAATGCTCTCGCCGCCTCTTGCCTTCACTTTGATCATCTATTTCTCCGGTTATTGTATCTACTGCTTTATACCAAACTCTATCAACGATTTATAGAACCTGTAAGTTTAGGGAAAAAGTTCTAAACTGCAAGCAAAATGCCAGTCCGGCTGTCAAATATTGACAAAATTTTGCATAATGTTCCAGCACAATCGGCCTCGAATATTTTATAAAGTCTTTAAAATCAAATTTTTATATCAATGTAAATCATATGGATTTCCGTGGTCTTTTCCCTTTAATGATCGGCTAATTTCTGGATAATGCCGTAATAAACTTTTATGTATTTTTACTGGCAGGATGGCAGATTGTTACGGGCAAGCCGCCATGAAGATGTTTTATCGGAAAGGCTGACGATGGAAACTGATGTAAAGCACTGTAATGTAACGGCTTGTGAAATATCTATCCGTGTTCGTTATAGTGAGGTGGACCGGCAGAATGCGGTTCATCACAGACAATATATCGTTTATTTTGAATTGGGCCGGACGGAACTGCTGCGGCAGAATGGCTATGCATATAAAGACCTGGAAGATAATGGGATAACGCTGGTTA
>JAKJEP010000332.1 GCA_022705365.1 Planctomycetota bacterium
AAATACCCCAGCAACTCCCGGATTCGGGTATTCGAGGAAGACTGCCCATCGATCCACTTGCTCACCTGGCCAAAGTAACAATACGAAGTATGCAGCCAGCCCATCGATTCCCAGTGTTCCTTGCAGGTGATGCTGTAAGAGGGAGCACAGGGGCATAACAACCCCGATTGCTCCAGGGTATGATTGGTCCAGTTAATGCCTTCGATATACTCTTTCATCAAGGCCAGGGACCAAATCCCATCCTGCCGGGCGCTGTGCCCCGAATGATTTTCTACCCACATGGCGTTGGGAATCATGGCATCTTCTGACAAAAGCCAAGCGGTCTCGGGAATCTTCCCATCTCCATCCCAGACATAGGCATGAATCGACACCCCCCAGCGGTGCAGATTGGCGGCACAGACGCTCCGCCGGGCGATTTCCCGCGCCTTGGATAAGGACGGCAGCAAAATGGAAACCAGTATCCCGATGATGGCGATCACTACCAGCAGTTCTACCAGCGTAAATCCTTTTTTGGATTGCATAGGCATAACTCCTTTCCGCTTGGGGATCATCCGGCCCGGCCGGAGGTCCGGCCGGGTCGGTTTCCATTTTCAAACAACTCTTACGGCGCCGTCGCCGTACAGGTCTCATCCTGGGGATCGTTACACTCCAGCCACTTTTGGGAGATCATAGCGAAATCTCCCAGATTGACATAACAGTCCAGGTTGATATCCCGATCCTCATAAATACCGTTCGACTGACAGGTACGAACCGGCTCGGCGTTGAAGGTACCCTGTAATTCAAAACCGTTCACCACAACATACTCGCCGGGGTATGTAGGGGGTGCATAAAAGGTGTCATTATCTACGTGGATGAGGATCTTCCCATCGACATCGGCAATCACATTCTCAATGATGCCCGTGTTGGCCACATTCATGGATAAATTCAGGGGACCGGCACCATTGGCCATCCAGACACCACCTATACCCAAAATATTTGAGACATGGCTGCCATATCCGGCCAGCGTATAGGAATTACCCGGAATCAAGCCGCTAATGGTAATGTCAATATAAACACTATTTGGTTCCGTCCCCGCAAACCTGTAGTCGCTGTCGATATAATCGCAGTACATCTTATGCGTATCACCCCATATGCTTTCATTATCGCCAAAAAAGTGAATGGCACTAAGGGCAACCGTAACCTGCGCATCGGTTACACCGTCATCCAGCAAGTAACCGGGGCCGGGGTACACGTCGGATATAACCATAGCAAAATTTGCTATCTCGGCGCCATTCCAGAAGGTCCCGCTTCCCAGCAGTCCCGGCCCATCATACGTCCAGTAGGCGTTATCCGGGGTAAATTCCGAAGTATAAGGTTCCGTCAAATTGTAATACCCATTGAAATCGACCCGCAGCACACTGGGGATTACGGGAGGGGTACAACCCGGTCCTTCGGGGTCGTTGCAGATGAGCCAGTCGCTCGCCAGCAGGGCCAGATCAGCCAGATTGACAAAGCAGTCCTGATTCAAGTCCGCCTTCATAAATTCGTTCTGTTGCTGACAGGTTTGAAGACCTATCGTGACATCCAGCGTGGGCCAACAACTAGCAGGAGTTGCGGTGTACGCATTCCGCTTCACGGCAAATAAAAGCCGGGAATTGGGGTCCACAGAAGTCGTTAAAGAAAAGACATCGGCCTCCGTCGGATAGGTTGGATTGCTCTTGGTGTATAACATCTCCATATAGTCATTCGGGTCTTCCCCCGGATTGTCGATAAAATAATTGGGGTCCAAGGTCTCCGGTTCGAGTTTTAGGATAAAATAATCGCACACATCACCCCCATAGGGTGGATTAAACAGCCCCGTCACATTCATTTCCGGGTCCGCGACCGGAGAAGTCCAGACCAGCGCTGTATATTGTAAATAATCATTGGGATCTTGATTGCGGAGTACGGCGGAAGGTACTATCAGGCACATCCCGAGTTGAGGCTCCTCTATGGGTACGCCCCCTAAAAGAACTCCGCCGTGCGGCATACAATGATAAGCAGGGTCCGCGGGATATGTCCACGAGTCATCATCCGTTATCCAAACGTTGTTTCCCCAGTTCATATAGGTATTAAATAAGGAAACATTCCAGGGAGTATCGACCCAGGCCCATCCCATCGACCAGGGCCCTACCACCGGGCCTCCCTCGGTCGGCCAATACCAAAGATTAGGATCCGGATTAGCAACCAGATCATCATTGATATCCCAGCTTTCCGCATTCACCTGGGTCGCAATGAATAACATACATACAACCATCACAAAACAGCTTACACTTCTTTTCGTTTTCATCTTTTGGTCCTCCGAAAATATTTTCGTACTAAGCTCCAAATTTATAAAAGAAACAACTATTCGCGAGCATGATGCTTTCTCAGATTGAATCCGGATCTTTTTCCCTTTCACTTCTTCCATTTACTTTTCACCTCCTTTCGGTTGGGGTGATCCTTGGATTTGCCAGGGGGGAAAATTCATACACCAGAATTTCCATTCTGTTATTTTCTCTCACGAATATACTTTCTAGCATGAAAACATACCTGTTATCCAATTACTATTTACAAACCACCGTGTAGTGACCGGTTGGTTTGGTCAGAACAATTAACTCATCTTTAACTTGCACTTCTTTCCCATTAACAGCAACGCTGGTCCATTGTTTTTTCTCCGGGTGACGCATCACCAGGTTGATTGCCTCCGGTACTTCCCGGTCGGGTGCGTCGATGTCCACAGTAATGGTTTGTCCCTCGGCTTTGGTGCGCACGGCCATTTTGCCAAACAGGGTGGGAGCATCGGTTACGGCAATCTCCTGGCCCGGAGCGAACCAGCGGCGGGGGCAGCCGCGCAGCAGCCATAATTTGCCCAGCTCCTGCTCATCGATTACCATCCGGCGCAGCATTGAAATATATCTGGCATTGCCGGAAGCATTCGGCTGGAGGGGGGCAAAATCCTCATTGAAAATATCCACACGTTCCACGAACTGGAACGTATTGTGAGAAAAACCATATACCAAATTGCTATAAAAAGTCAGCAGGGCCTTTTCAAATTCCCCGCGCTGCAGATAATTCATAAATCGAACCGATTCGTTTATGTGGGGGTACCAGACGTTCCCACCCATGGAGAAGGATAGTCCCATTAAATGGCCGCTGGTCTGGCGGGTATATTCCACCATGGCATCAAAGCGGGGATCAGAGGCGGCAAGCAGTCCGGTGGAAAACAGGATGATCGGACCATCTGCTGCCCAGAGACCACCGCGTTGTTCCGGCCCCTGGCGATAATAGACCGTGTTGGGGATGAAAAGCAAACCGGTATCGGGATCGACAAATTGCACCTTATCGATGACCGCCAGCACGTTCTGGCGGTATTCTTCCGCGTCCGCCTGCATCCGTTCCGCTTCCGGACGATTAGCCAGGGCAAAGGCCGCAGACATATCCGCCATCCCTCTCCAGGTTATGCTGTCTGTGAAAGTGTAAAAATATCCCCAGCCGCCACAGTTATCATGGACTCGTCCTTTCGGCATAAGTCCATAGTGATCCACCTTTTCGCCCTGGTCGTTCACAATCCGGCTCTGGCTGCGGGCGTTCTGGATAAAATCCCAGGCGGCCAGGATGCTGGGAACGTTTTTATTAAGCCAGTCGTTATCCTGTGTATAGCGATAATACGCCGCCATCATACTCAGTACCGATCCGGTATCACACATCCAGAAAGGATTGAATCCAATGTAAGCTCCTTTCACGGACTGGAGATCCCCATCCGGCCTTTGCGGAGCAGCAACTCCAACCAATTTCACAAAAACCGGGTCGGTAACCGGCGCCTCGTCGGCACTATAAGGTCCTACGCGTACCTGGCGCAGCGTAAAATAACGCATACAGAGTTCATATTCCTTATGCAGGCCGGCGGAAATCATGGGGATTGCCATATCGGCGGCTTCCCAGGGCCAAACCATCGTTAAAGGAAGCGTTTGCAGAGGGTCCCGCCAGGGCAGATCGGGATTCTGGACTACATGCTGTAAACATCCCAATATGGCATGTTTATAAATGAGATTCAATCTCTCCTCCGGAACGGTCAGCTTCATGGCGGGTTTCAGGGCGTTATTCCAATGGTCGCA
>JAKJEP010000333.1:0-377 GCA_022705365.1 Planctomycetota bacterium
AAAGGACCTGGCCAATTATTATGTACGCTACCGGTTCGATGCGGGCCAGCCGTATCGCCAGCGGAGCCTGCTGTTCGCCGGCGAAATCCTGGAAACCACCGTGTTGGGGCAACGGGAATTTCTAGCGGGCAGTTCGCCCGTGATCCGGGTGCTGGTCAGGGACCGTTCCGCCGGCGTCCCCATCGTCGATGCGCAGGTAGAGGCTACCCTGATCCATCAGGAGCAGGTGATTGCCAAATTCACCGCCCGGACGGATCAGAACGGCGAGGTGGCGGTGCAGATGACCATGCCCGATACCGAGCTGGAAAACGGACTGCTGAAAATCGAAGTGACCAGTAAGACCGCCAAAGACAGCATTGAAGAAAAGGTGCAGATTC
>JAKJEP010000333.1:387-4112 GCA_022705365.1 Planctomycetota bacterium
AGCGCCCTGCGGACTCTGCTGACGACGGACAAACCCCTCTACCAGCCCGGCCAAACCATTCACATTCGCGCCCTGACCCTTTCCCAGCCGAGCATGAAACCGCTGGCGGAGGCGGAGGTGATTTTCGAGGTGGAGGATGCCAAGGGCAACAAGGTATTTAAGGCCTTTGAAAAAACCGATGGCTATGGGATCTCCTACGTGGACTTCATCCTGGCCGATGAGGTGAATATGGGGACCTATCGCGTCCGCGCCCTCGCCGCCGGTATGAAAGAGGAAAAAACCGTTACCGTCGAACGCTATGTCCTGCCGAAATTCAAGGTGAACTTTACCAGTGACCGCAGCTATTACCAGCCGGGCGAGCTGGTGAAGGGGGAGATTCAGGCGGATTACTTCTTCGGTAAGCCGGTGGCGGGCAGTAAGGTGGAGATTACCTGTTCCAAGTTTGATGTGGCGTATGAAGACTTTCAGGTAATCGAGGGCAAGACCGATGACGCCGGCCACTATGCCTTTGAGGTTCGTCTGCCGGACCATTTTGTCGGCCAGCCGCTGGAGGCGGGCAATGCCTCCGTCAAATTCGATATCAAGGTGGTGGATACCGCCGACCACCAGGAAAAAATCACCAAGAACCTGTCGGTGACCGCTTCGCCGATCATTGTGGCCGCCGTCCCCGAAAGCGGCGATCTTATTCCCGGCCTGGAAAATACCATCTATATCGTCACCACCTATGCCGATTCCACCCCTGCCGCCTGCCAGGTAACCTGGAACAATCCCGCCGACGGCCAGCCGGTGACGCTGGCCACGGATGAAGGCGGCTTCGGCACGATAACCGTAACACCGCCGGCCAACACCCCCATCACCCTGTCCCTGACCGCCCGCGATGCGCGGGGGCAAACCGGGCAGGCCAATGTGGAACTGAAGGCCAGGGAGCAGCAGGATGACTCGATCCTCCTGCGGACAGATAAAAGCCTGTACCGGGTGGGCGAGCCGGTGGAATTCTCGCTGTTTTCCACCCGCAAAGCCGGCAATGTCTTTGTGGATGTCATCAAGGACCGGCAGACGTACCTGACCCAAACCCTCGAACTCAAAGATAACCAGACCTCCGGCCGCCTTACGCTGGATGCCGCCCTAGCGGGGACTGTGCAGATCAACGCCTATTTCATCGGCAGAAACGGGGTAATCGTCCGCGACCGCCGCCTGATCTTGGTGGACCCTGCTGACGATCTGACCATCCGCATCACCAGCGACAGCGACACCTACCTGCCGGCGGCCGAGGCCCAGGTACAGTTTACCGTGACCAATACCCAGGGGCAGGGAGTGGCCTCCGCCCTGGGTGTTATGGTCGTGGACGAAGCGGTTTTCGCCCTGCAGGAGATGCAGCCGGGCCTGGAAAAGGTCTATTTTTATCTGGAAAAGGAGATTGCCACGCCCCGCTATGAAATCCACGGCTATGAGCTGGACCAGTGCATTCAGCCGCTTTCCCCGCTGGAGCAGGAAAAACCGGTCCTCGCCCACCGCGACACCGCCGCCCGCGTGCTGCTGGCTTCCGCCCAAGGCATCGGCGACTATCCGCTGCATGTCAACACGTACCAACGGGACAATAAGGAGCAGGCTTTTCAACAGAAAATGGCCCAGCACCTCATGCGGCAATACAAGAAAATCGCCAAAGCTCTGGATAAATTCTCCAAAAAACACAAAAATAAAAACCAGGTGGAAACGGGCATCGACCTGGATGGTTTGGTGGCTGAAGGGTATTTGAGAAAAGTCGATACCCTCGATCCCTGGAACTGCCCTATGAAGATCAGCGGCAACTGGTGCCAGGGCTGCCAAACTTATCATGATTTTACGCTGGCCTCCGCCGGCATTGACGGCCAGTGGGGAACGGCTGATGACGCGGCGGTGCCTTCGCTTTTTGATCGCAAAAATAATATGGTAAGAAGAGGAGGTGTAGCAGGTGAAGTAATGCTTGGAGCAGGGTTGGAATGGAAAGAAGCATTCGCGATGGATGCCGTCGCTGTGCCTATGGCTGCGATGGATAAATCCGCGTTAAAACAAGATGAGAGTCTTTCGGAACTTGCATCCGGCTCCGCGGAACCGGTTCGTATCCGCCAGTATTTTCCTGAGACGCTCTACTTCAATCCCGCCGTGATCACCGACGCCAACGGCCGGGCGCTTTTGCATGTGCCCCTGGCTGATTCGATTACCACCTGGCGGATGACCTGCATGGCCTCCTCCGCCCAGGGGCAGCTTGGCTCGGCCACCGCCGGCATTCGCGTTTTCCAGGATTTCTTCGTCGATATCGATTTTCCGGTTTCCCTGACCCAGAATGACCAGGTGCATGTACCGGTGGCGATTTTCAATTACCTCAAGACTGACCAGCAGATTCAGCTCCAGGTACAGAAGGAAGACTGGTTCGAGCTGGAGGGCCTGCCGGAAAAAACCATCACCCTGGCCCCCTCCGAAGTGCGGGCCGTCTATTTTCCCATTACCGCCCGTACGATCGGCTTCCAGAAATTCACCGTGACCGCCCGCGGCGAGAAGAAAAGCGATGCGGTTGCCCGGTCTGTGGAAATCGTTCCCGACGGCAAGGAAACTCTGGTTACGCAGAGCGGCCGCCTGGAAGGGGTAATCACTCACACCATCACCATCCCCAACGAGGCCATCGACGAGGCCAGCAAGATTTTCGTCAAGGTCTATCCGGGCGTCCTCAGCCAGGTGGCAGAAGGGTTGGATAGTATGCTGCGGATGCCCTTCGGCTGTTTTGAACAGACCTCCTCCGTTACCTACCCGAATATCCTGGTGCTGGACTACATGAAGACTACCGGCAAGATCACGCCCGAGCTGCAAATGAAGGCGGAGGGTTTCATCAACACCGGGTATCAGCGGCTGGTCTCCTATGAAGTGCCCGGCGGCGGCTTCGAGTGGTTCGGCCAAGCCCCCGCCCACCGCATCCTGACCGCCTACGGGCTGATGGAATTTTACGACATGAGCAAGGTCTATGAAGTGGATCCCGCCCTGATCAGCCGAACCCAAAAGTGGCTGGCCGCCTGCCAGGAGAAGGATGGTTCGTATAAACCTTCCGAAGGCGGCATCCGGGAAGGGGCCATCGACAAATTCACCGATGACGTGCTCCGTGTGACTGCTTATATCACCTGGGCTTTGGCTGCCACCGAATATCAGGGGCCGGAAGTGGAGAAGGGCGTCGCCTATATTCGCAACCATCTCGATGATATGAAAGATGTTTATACCCGCGTCCTAGTGGTCAACGCCCTGGCTGCGATCGATCCGAAAAATGAAACCACGCTGGATACCCTGCGTACCCTGCACGATATGCGCATCGAAAAAGACGACACCGTCTATTGGGCCGCGCAGTCGCAAACCCCCACCTGCGGGACCGGGGCGGCGGCGGATATTGAAGTGACGGCCCTGGCCGTCCAGGCGCTGATCCGATGCGGCCAGGAGCTGGGTACAGTCAGCAAGGCCGTCAACTTTCTGGTCAAGAACAAGGACGCCTATGGCACCTGGCAATCAACCCAGGCCACCATTCAGGCCTTGCGGGCAATGCTGATGGCTGAAGGCGGGGCCACCGCTGCCGCTGAGGCCGCCATCAAAATCCAGTGCAACGGGGAAGACATCACCACCCTGACCGTCAATGATAAAAACAGCGATGTGCTCCAGTTGGTCGATCTAAAGGATTATACCGATAAAGGCAATAACACCGTTACACT
>JAKJEP010000334.1 GCA_022705365.1 Planctomycetota bacterium
CGACCTGGAGCCAGACATCCGTGCCGGTCCTGGTGATCGCCTCACGCACCTGCGCGAGCTTGGGCATCGTGGAGACCATGAAGCTCTGGCCGCCGAAGCCCGGCTCGACGGACATGAGCAGGACCATGTCCACCGCGGCGATAATCGGCCTCAAGGCGGCGACCGGGGTTTTGGGTTTGATGGACACCCCTACCGCACAGCCGAGGTCGCGCAGTTGTTTGATCATGTCCTGGGGGCTGGGGACCGCCTCCAGATGAAAGGTGATGCCGTCGCTGCCGGCCTTGACGAATTCGGGGGCGTATTTGGGGGCATCGGAGATCATCAGGTGGGTATCGAAGAAGAGCTGATGATGCGGGCGGAGCCATTTGACCAGAACCGGGCCAAAGGTTATATTGGGTACGAAATGGCCGTCCATGACATCCAGGTGCAGAATGCGCACGGACTTTTCAATTTCGACAATATGGCTACTGAGGCGGGAGAAGTCCGCGCTTAAAATGGACGGGGCCATCTCGATGGTACCGGGGGGAGGCAGTTTCAGCACAGCACAAGCTCCAGGCCGGGGGTTAGTCTTCTTTTTCGTCCAGGATTTCGATGCAGGTGAATTTTCGGCCTTCGAGGAATTCCAGGCTCGCTCCGCCGCCGGTGGAAATATGGGTCATGCGTTCTTCCAGGCCCATCTGTTCGACGGCCGCGGCGCTGTCCCCGCCGCCGATGATGCTGACGGCACCTTTGTCGGTAGCAGCGGCAATCGCCTCGGCGACCGCCTTGGTGCCGGCGTCGAAAGGTTCCATCTCAAAGACGCCCATCGGTCCGTTCCAGACGATGGTTTTGGCGTCGGCGATCTTGGCGGCGAAAAGTTTGCGGGTTTCCGGCCCGATATCCAGCCCCTGAAAATCAGCGGGGATGTTGCCGGTATTGGTTTTATGTTCGGCATGGGCCTTGAATTCCTTGGCGATGATGTTGTCCACCGGCAGGACCAGTTCGCAGCCTTTGGATTTGGCGGTTGCCAGCAGCTTCATGGCCGTATCCAGCTTGTCCAGTTCGCAGATACTCTGGCCGACTTCGTAGCCCTGGGCCTTGAAGAAGGTATAGGCCATGCCGCCGCCGATGAGGATGCGGTTGACCTTGGTAATCAGGTTTTCAATGACGGTGATCTTGTCGCTGACCTTGGCGCCGCCGAGGATGGCGACGAACGGCCGTTTGGGTTTGGCCAGGGCCTCGCCCAGATATTGCAGCTCTTTTTGAATCAGGAATCCGCAGACCCGTTTGCCCTGGCCCAGAATAGAAGGCACACCATACATGGAGGCATGTTCGCGGTGGGCGGTGCCGAAGGCGTCATTGACATAGATGTCAGCCAGTTGGGCCAGTTGGGCGGAAAATTCCGGTTTGTTTTTGGTCTCGCCGGCATGAAAGCGGAGGTTTTCCAGCATAATCACTTCCCCGTCTTTCAATTCATCCACCATAGCCTGAACCTTCGGGCCGATGCAATCGGGGGCCATCTTGACGGGCTTGCCGAGCAGTTCGCCCAGCCGTTTGGCGGCGGGGGCCATGGAGTATTTGGGATCGGGGGCGTCTTTGGGCCGGCCCAGGTGCGAGGCCAGCACCAGCTTCGCTCCGCCTTGCAAAGCGGCCTGGATACTCGGCAGTGCCATCTGGATACGCCGATCATTGGTGATGTTGCCCTTGTCATCCAGGGGAACATTGAAATCCACCCGCATAAATACCCGTTTGCCTTTTACGTCAATATCCGCAATCGTTTTTTTGGCCATGACTCGAACCTTTCAAGTAAGAGCTGAGAGAAAGTAAGGGCTCCGGCTCAGATGGCAGAAGCCCTTACTTGATATATTCAACAATTCCACTACAGCAGAGAGGCAAGTTTTTTCATGATGTCCACGGTCCGGTTGGAATAGCCCCATTCGTTGTCGTACCAGCTTACGACCTTGACCAGGTTGGAGCCGGTTTTGGGCATGACCATGGTGGAAAGGGCGTCGAAGATGCTGGAGTGGTTGTTGCCGATGATGTCGCTGCTGACGATCGGTTCGTCGCAATATTCCATAATACCTTTCATTTCGCCGGCTGCTGCGGCCTTGACGGCGGCGTTGATTTCCTCGGCGGTGACGGTCTTCTTCAGTTCGGCGACCAGATCCACGACGCTGCCGGTCATAACCGGAACTCGCATGGAAAAACCGTCCAGCTTACCGTTGAGTTCGGGGATGACTTCCCCGACGGCACGTGCGGCACCAGTAGTTGTGGGAATGATATTGAGTGCGGCGGCCCGGGCGCGGCGCAGGTCTTTGTGAACGATGTCCAGAACGACCTGGTCATTGGTATAGGCGTGGATGGTGGTCATCATGCCGCGTTCGATACCGAAGGCCTTGTGAATGACCTTGGCCAGCGGGGCCAGGCAGTTGGTGGTGCAACTGGCGTTGGATACGCACTGATGTTCCTTTTTAAGGATATTGTCGTTTACACCCAGCACTACAGTGGCATCGATTTTGTCGCCGGCGGGCACGCTGAGGATGACTTTTTTGGCGCCGGCTTTGATATGATCGCCATAACCGCCTTTTTCGCTTTCGCGTTTGCGGAATACGCCGGTGGATTCCAGAACGATCTGGACGCCCAGTTCAGCCCAGGGGAGTTTGGCGGGGCTTTTTTCGGCTAAGGTTTTGATTTTTTTGCCATCGACGATAATGGCACCATCTTCGGCGCTGACCTGGCCCTGATATTTGCCCATAATCGTGTCATATTTGAAAAGATGGGCATTGGTTTTACTGTCGGTCAGGTCGTTGATCGCCACGACTTCGAACTCTTTGGTCCGCTGGGCCAAAATCCGCATGACCGCTCTGCCAATTCTACCAAAACCGTTGATACCTACCTTGATCGGTGCCATTCTTATAACTCCTTATAAAGCTTTACTTTACAAACATATATTCCTGTTTGCTCAGGATAAACTGCTATCCTGATGCCATATTTCCCCCCTTTGATTACAGGGACTAAGCCCGGTAACTCCACAACAGAGTAGCGGTTACTTTTCTGCTGTCAAGTAATTTTATACCGGGTGCAGTGAAAGTTGCTTAAAAGGCTTTCAGGCAAAGATATATGGAGGTGACGACGGCCAAAACGGTGACAAGGGTGTTAAATAATTTTTGCGGGACTACGTGGACGAGTTTGTAACCCAAGATACCGCCGATAATTATGCAGGGGATCAGGATCAGGTTGACCAGCAGGGAGGCGGGGCTGATGAGTCCTAAGTCCATGCTAAAGGGGACTTTAACCATATTGATAATCCAGAAAAACCAGGCGGAGGTACCGACGAAATCGCGTTTATCTAACTGCATGGCTAGCAGGTAGATAGTCATGATGGGACCGGCGGCGTTGGCCAACATGCTGGTGGAGCCGGCCAGGACGCCCATCAGGGCGGCGAACCACCAGATGGTCGGAATGGGGCGGTCTGCGCCTAAACGGCTGTTGCGCCAGGTAGTTACCGCAATAAGCAGCAGGGTAATGGTGCCGATGAGGGGCATCAGTATGGCATCGCTGACGATGTCCAGGTAATAATAGCCGGCGATGATGCCGAGAATGGACCAGGGGATAAGTTTTATAAGTTGTTGCCATTGCACGTGTTTACGCCAAAAATAGATGGCCATGATGTCGGCCAGGCAGAGGATGGGCAGCAGGAAGCCGGTGGACTGACGGGCGGGCAGGATGATGGCTAGCATGGGGACTACCATGATGCCGCTGCCCGGAACGCCCAGCTTGGAAAAGCCGATCAGGCCGGCACAGACGGCGGCGATAACCCATTGATATAACTCTAATTCCAGCATATTCAATCCTTGCGTAAAGGTGGGTATTCTAACAGGAAATGGAATTAATGCAATGATCGGTTGTGGTGCTGGCCGCACGGCAGATCACATGTAAGTGCTTATATTTAGATTTTGGAAATTTTTGTAAGTCTATATTTTTGGTAGGGCGTTTTTGTCGTAAGTTCTTATTTTTGGATTGGAAAAATTGACGTAAGTGCTTAATTTACGTGGAAAGTGATGGTCCGATAATATAGTAGGGATTATAACGGTTGTAACAGTTGGGTAAGATTTTTGGGAAGGTGG
>JAKJEP010000335.1 GCA_022705365.1 Planctomycetota bacterium
CCCACGATCCTGCTGCCCGGTTATCTGGCCGAGAAATTTAATCCATCGCAGTTGCAAGCCGTGATGCTGCACGAACTGGCTCACATTAAACGGGGGGATTTGTGGGTCAATCTGATACAGACGATTTTGCAAATCGGGTATTTTTACCATCCGCTGCTCTGGGTGGCGAACCGGATGATTCGCCGGGTACGAGAACAGGCGGTGGATGAGATGGTGCTGGTGGCCCTGGAGAAAAACGCAACGGATTACAGCCATACCTTGATTGATATTGCCGAGATGGCCTTTTGCAAAGCTTCCCCGGGCCTGGGTCTTATTGGCGTGGTGGAATCGAGAAAGGCATTGGCGCAGCGTATTAAGCATATTATCAGCCGGCCCATTCCCCGGACAGCAAGGCTGGGGGTGGTTGGTTTGGTGGCGGTTTTGGTCACGGCGGCGGTTTTACTGCCGATGGCCAGGGCGGAAAAGGAAGAAGCGACGGATACTGCCGCTACTGGTCTTAAAGCTCCTGAATCAAACGAAAACCAATTTTCCGCCACGCTTCCCAATGGTGCGATCGTAACACTCATCGGTGTCTGTGAAAATCCCAACGAAGGCAAGCAATGGTGGCAGCCGGATGGCAGTTTGCTTAAGACGGTTCCCTATAATGGAATCAATGTAAGCGTCCCTATTGTCCCTGACAGAAGAAATCTGAATTTAGCGGTTCTCATTGAAAATACCATTGAAAATGACGGTGTCGGTTTCCGAATCGGAATCCCGCAAAGTCAGGGCTTTGGTATTGGCCAAGCCCGCAAGGATGGGAAAACCGTACCCAATCTGCAGGGGGTACTTTTTGACCTGCCGATGGAGAATAAAACAGCCGATGTTCATGTTGGTGTAGCGGCGGGCCAATGGTTCACCAAAGAAACCCGGAAACCTGACTTCAACGGAACCATTTCCACCCAAACGATGATCTGGAACGGCCCGATTACCCAGGACAATAAAACGGTTCTTCATGTGGCCCATATGGAAACCGATCTCGAGACCCGCATCATCGCCATGGATAAGTCGGGTAACATTCATACCGGTGGATCCACCAGTGGCGGCAAAGATGAATTCGTCAGTGCTCAGATAATATTCCGTTTGCCCCTCTCCGAAATTGCCGAATTCCAGTTCCAAACTCGCCCTTACCAGTGGCTAACCTTCCAAAACATCTCCCTCCAGCCCGGCCAGAAAACCGATGTACAGGTCGAGACTGATGAATTCAAGACAGGCGCGCAGGAGAATAATACAACTCCGGTAAATAGCCTGGCCAGCAAGTTGGAATTTAGAGTGGCGGTGGAGAAAAAGGATTTTGAAGCTGATCCGGCTCGATTTAGTAAATACCTGCAAAAATTGTCTGAATCAGGCTCGGCTGCCTGGCCGGAGGATTTACAAGATTTTGTGTGGTTGCCGGCCCATAAAGGTGCTGACCTAGACAGTCTTCTGAGCGGTGAATATCAAGGACAAACCTACTATCTTCTGCACAATACCCCGGATTCCGTGATGCCGGCGCACGGCTGGGGATTGAAAAGCGTCTATGCAACCAGTGACGCGCTGGAGCGTCCGGCAATCGGATTTGAAATGGATGCCAACGGGATTCCCCAGTTTGAAAAATTGACCGCCGCCAATCTGAAGAGACCTTTGGCCATCATCATAAATGGAGAGGTTTATTCTGCCCCAACGATTATGAGCCAAATACATGGGATAGGCCAGATCACGGGTGTATTTTCCCTGGAAGAAGTGGGAAAACTGGTCAGCGAATTAAAAGTGAGTATGCCGCCCACGGCCTCAAGCAGCAAAACGGAAATCGTTTTCGGCCCGGTGATGGAAAGGATCGTCAATGATTACAACGAAAAGGAAGATCAGTTCATCAACCTGGATACCAGCGAGTCGATCACAGTGCCGGACGAACTGAACAAACTCAATCCTTCGGAGCAGCTCAAATGGATTGCGGACAGAGGGATCGATGCTTGTGGTCATATGAAGGGGGATATGCGGGCCTTAACCGGTTTTGATTTGGTACTCAATCCTGTGAAAAACAGTAAATGGGATTCCGAAGACACCGTCAAACTGCATGAGGAAATCATGTGGCATTTAGCGCGGCCGGGCCTGGTAAAATCCATGGACGGCAGGGGGCCATTACCCATAACCTGCGAATTCAGAACCCGTGAAGGGAGCATCGGGATTTTGCAGATTATTGGCTTTACGGAAAATCCCCAAGGGGTAAAAATCCGTTATAAGATGCTGCAAAACAAATCAGCAGATCAATCCGTTGCCCAGGTTGCAATGGAGAAATCGGCCGAGGCTCCCAAGCTAATGAAGAAATATGCTCCGGCGGAGGATAAGCTGTCCGCCCGGGAATTGTTGGAGCAATATGCCGCCAATCAGAAGCGGGCCTTTACCTCCTTCATCCATAAGTGTGAAACCCGGGAAGACAGAGATATCCATTGTACGGAGCAGCATATCGGAATCTCTGATCGCTTTGTTACCGATACACAATACTACGAACATGAACTTCGCACGGATGGCTCGAGAGCAAATTATATATTTAGTTATTGGGGGCAAGTGGGAGATGATATCGTATTATCCAGGGATAATCGCCAGTATGTTAGCTGGCTATGGGATGGCGATAAAACCTATCTATTCGATTACACCGGCAATATTTCCGATTTTGCGAGGGCCTTTACTAAGCCTGACAAGTCAAGCAAGGGATATCCTCATCAACGCAATTTTCTGGGTCATATAGGGGCCAGTTTCTGGGGTTATCTGGTCGGGGATACGGAAAGATTCGATGAAGTGCTTCTGAACGCAAAGAATATCTCCGTCCGGGAGGAAAGGGAAGAAGTCCGGGGTGTATTGAATTATGTTATCGATGCCATAAACGAACGCGGCAGCTATACCATCTGGATCGATCCGGAGCATGGCTATAATTTTTCCAAGGCAGTTGTGCAAAGGCAGCCGGGAGACAAGATCTATGGAGAGTCAAAAGTGAATCCTGGCGAGGCCTACCTGGCCGTAGTGGAAAATATGAGTTTTCAAGAGATCGATGGAGTCTGGATTCCCTCAGAAGCTACGAGGAGAGATTATAGAAAATATGCAAATTATGGCGATTACATAGATAATACAGCATCTTTGAAAGTCCTTTCCATGGAGATTAATCCGGATCATGAGGCCCTGGGATCCTTTTTTCACGATGACACTCGAAAGACTACGATAAAAATGACTTTGGCGGCCAGAACCCTATGAATTGGCCGCAGGCGCGAATGACCATCGGGCGAAGGAATGGCAGAAGTAAAGAATAGGTCTTATACGTCTTATAGGGTGTATAGGTCATATAGGAGAATAGGAATAAGAGGCCGGCCGGAGGCCGGCGATACGGGGGAGGGGAGATTAGAGGTTTTTGCGCCAGGAGTCGTAGAGGCGGCGGAGGCGGAGGGAGTTGGCGGGGACCGGCTGGAAAGTTTGGCTGGGTGACGAATCGGGTGACGGGTCGGGTAGGTAGTCGGGGGACTGGCCGGAGGCGGGGTGGGCGATAGCGGCGGCGCCGGCCAGGGAGTCGCCGCGGCCGCGGCGGACGGGGCAGTGGAAAATATCGGCTAAAATTTGCAGCCAGAAGTCGCTTTGGCTGCCGCCGCCGATGACGCAGACGGAAGCGGGGGTTTGGCCGTCCTGCAGTTCTTCATCAATCATTTGTTTGAGGGCGAAGCCGATGCCTTCCAGGACCGCCAGGGCGCGGCTGTCCCGGTCGGCGGTGCCGGTCCAGGCGGTACCGCCGCGGAAGCGGGAGGGGAAGAAGAAGGCGGGATCCGTCTGCCGTTTAGCGGCGGAGGAGGCGGCGGCCTGGGCGTAGGTCAGGAACGAAGATATTTCGCTGCCGGGGAAGAGGCAATCGCAGGCCCAGTCCAGGGCGATGCAGCCGTAGGCCCGGCTGGCCAGTTCGTAGAAACCGCCGAAGGGGTAAAAGCCCCAGGCACCCTGGGGATGGAAGGGGCCGGGGCGGCTGCCGGCAAAGCGATAGGCCACCAGGGCGGTGCCGAGGGTGGCAATGACGGTACCCTGGCGGCAATGGTT
>JAKJEP010000336.1:0-2158 GCA_022705365.1 Planctomycetota bacterium
GGCTGCCTTCGAGGCCGCAGGAGCTATCTTCCGCAGGCATTTAGGGCTATATGTCGAGGACAGATAGCGACGAGAACAAAGAAGGCGGGCAAAAAGACCGCTGAAAATCGAAAGCCTGTGAAATAGGCGGGCTAGCCCAACTCACTCATCAGAAAACCCCCACCCCGCTAATTACCAAATCATGCGAGCGAGAGGAGTCGAACCTCCACACCGTTTGGTACTAGAACCTAAATCTAGCGCGTCTGCCAGTTCCGCCACGCTCGCAAGGTTATATTCGATAACCAATTACAGAAGAATCAGTCGGTTTTGGCAACCGTTCCCTCGGCTGGGGAATATCATAGCAGTTCTTGTTCGAGAAATCAATGTTGCAGTTGACGCCGGCGTCAAAAGTTCCTGGAAGCCATGTTATCGGGTGGCATGAGCCGTTTTAAGGGATACGCTGAAAATAGAGAAAGCACGCTTTGTGGGTGTCGGTTTTGGCGGGTTGGATGATCTGGATGTGGCGGCACGGGCAATGCAGGGAGGAGGCGATTTCGATCAGGCGGATGGGGCTGTAGTTGTTCATCTGCATGAGCGGGTAATGCCAGGGTCGTTTTTTGAGAAGGTTCCAGAGGTTTTGCGCGAAGGGGATTCTGGACATGATATCGAAATAGATTTTCGCTTTCCGGGTGTGGGTTTGGTAGGGGATGTGAATGGCGGCAATACCGCCGGGCCGGAGCCGGGTGAGGATTAGCTGGAATAGTGTTTCGCCCTTTTTTCGGGGGATGTGCTGGAAGACGATGCAGGAGTGTACGAAATCGAAGTCGGAGGGCAGGCTGGGCAGATCGGCGGGGAGATGCAGGTGGATATTATCGAGTCCCATACTTTTGGCGTTTTTCGCGGTTTCGGCCAGCATGGAGGGGGAGATGTCCACGCCGAAGGCGGAATCGGCGTTTTTCGCGAAGGGGATTAGCAGGCGACCGACGCCGCAGCCGTAGTCCAGGATTTTTTGGGGAGCGAAGGCGGGATGGATGTTCTCGCGGATCTGGCGGATTACGTTTTCGCAATGATCGCGGCCGGTGCGGAAAAAGTCATCGCGGTTCTTTTCGGTGAGGTTTTTTTGCGAAAATTTATCTTCGGTTAAGACGCCAAAATAAGGATCGGTTTTTCCGTAGGTTTCCCATTCTTTGTCAGGATTCGCAAAAACCATGTTTCCTTTCCGATTGCGTAAGAATATGTATGGCAATTCATCCGTTGGCAGGATCGCTATTTCTTTGCGAACGATTATTCATGTTCTGGAACCGGTTTTCTCGAGGAGGTTTTGCAGGTATTTTTGATACTGTTTTTGCACGGTTTTTTGAATACAGCTTTTGCTCTTGTCATAACCGGCCAGCAACTGGACCGCCCGGTCGGTTAACGCCGATGCCCCGCCACCGCCGCTGCCCCCGCGCTCCCGCACCAGCAGGGCAAAGCCTAGCCGCTGTTCCGCCTGCCGGATATCGCCCCAGGCTTTCCGGTAGCTCATCCCCAGCTTTTCCGCCGCCTGCCGCAGCGAGCGGCACCGGTGCACCTCCCGCAGCAGCAGAGACCGGCCGTCTCCCAGGATGCCGTTACCTTCTGCGTCTGCCAGCCAGATCTTTACCTTCAGTTCCATTCCCCGTTATGGTATCCATCGCCTATCGCCTGTCAAGCAAACTCTCCCCCGCCCGCCGTTCCCCCAATGTAGCACAAGCGTCCCGCTTGTGATTCTGCCGCCCCTGCACGTACCACCGGCTTCTTATTCCAATTCTCCTATACGACCTATAAGACCTATTCTTCCATTCCCTCCTCCTCCGTTCTCATACCACGCCCCCATATACCATTCCCCCGCCCGATGGGTGGCACCTTTCCACCGCAGGTGGAGAGGTGGTCTTGTTCACCTCCGTATGGTCTGATGCAGCACCCAGCGAAAGCGTCATATTTCCATTCACGCCTGCGTCGATCTGCCGTGCGGCCAGCACCGCAGCGCCCAACGGAAGCGCCATAGTTCATTCCAACCCCGCGTCGGTAAAGGGGCCTCTTGGCCCTTTTTCCGGTACCTCCAGAAACCGCAGTATATTTCCATAACTTTCCATCCATAACAGCCCGTCCCACACCCCGATATCGCTGCAATAATTGCCCGTCTCTGCATGATACGCCC
>JAKJEP010000336.1:2264-4088 GCA_022705365.1 Planctomycetota bacterium
CGCCCCGCCAGCCGTTCCAGCGGCGTCGCCTTGCGGCTGCCAACCTCCTGCCGATACAGCTTGCCGTCCTTGCCGGAGGTTAGCGTATGGACGAACACACCTTCCATCGTTGCCAGATACATAGTTCCATCTTGACAGGCAAAAGTCCAGGCATCGCCTCCAAATCGGTTTTGCCTCATTTGAGAAAACTCTTCATAATAGATTAGTTGCGGATTAACAGGATCGCTAATCGATAAAACTGCCACTCTAAACAGACCCGAATAGAATAATCGATCTTCTATCACCGCGGCATCCCTCCAGGGCAGCCATTTCGCCGCCTCTTCACCCAAAGCCGCTGCGTCGATCCGCTTGATAGCCTCCGGCCGCTCCGCCTGAGCCAGCGACAGGATCATCAATTGTTTCCCGTCGTTAATATAAAGATAATCGCCCTTCCTTATTATATTCCCCCCTCGTGCTTCGGAAAGTCCGATTTCCTCATCCCGTACCAGTACCGGTTTTGTCAAATCACTGACATCCACTACCAGCAGCCGGCATGGCTCTGCATCGTTGATTTTTTCAATTACCGACCCGGTTGCCAGCGGCGGACAATACGCAATATATAAATAATTCCCCTTTTTTTCGCACCCCATTACTATCAATTTTTGATTGGCGGTTATAGGTGGCGTGGCAGAAAACCGTGTTTCCGAAATAGCTTCATACCCCGCGTCCTCCCTGCCTGCGGTTTCCTCTCGATAAGGAAAGGAGTATATTTGTAAGACAAAATGATAGGGCTTGGGGGTATTCCACCAATCCCCTACCTCTTTTTTGTTCTCAGGATACGCCCCCACGCAAAAGGCAATGTTTTTATCAAAATATTTTCTATCTTCCGTACCATACGCCGAAATATAGACAACATTGCTGATTTCACCGCCGGTCTGGTTATCGCTGTTTTTTGCCGATACCATTAAATTAATTTCGGGAAATATCTTCCTTCCCTGGTATTCCGTCACCTCCCGGATATTATGCCCCAGTTGCAGCAGCGACAAACCGTAAATACACGCCCCCGACAGCCCGATGGCCCAGACAATCGTCTTCTGCCCCGGCTGCCAGTGCCACCGCCGTTTCACCGCTATGATCGACAAAATGGTAAACCCGAACGTACTTCCA
This sequence comes from Planctomycetota bacterium, assembly GCA_022705365.1. Taxonomy (GTDB): domain Bacteria; phylum Planctomycetota; class Phycisphaerae; order Sedimentisphaerales; family SM23-30; genus JAKJEP01. Next base: position 3,411 of record JAKJEP010000336.1, read on the forward strand.
ACCATAAAAACAAGAAACCCAACATAAGACCAGAATAAAGGCCACAGATGTAATTGCCTAATATTTTCCCCCATGTTTTGCATGATAAAAGACAATGGCTTGCTGCTGTCTATACTCCGCCAAAAGGGGGAAATAAACAATCCGATAATCGAATTTCGAGAATGATTATCCACCTGCTCAAAAACGTTCATCCAGTCCAAACCGCTAATCAGCAGCGGCAGAAAATAAACCAGCAAACCCGTCCAGATGCCCAGCAGGGTCGCCTTGGCCGAATCCCGCAGTACCACCTCATAAAACATCGTCACCGCAAACAGCATCAGCGCGATCGGATAGGTATAGCAAAACGCTGCCCAAGCCAGACTGTCAAAGCCCATCCAGGGAGCCGGTTGCGAAAGATAATAGGTGCTGAAGTCAAGACTTAATATAAGCAAAAAGCAAATCAATATAACCATCGCACCCACCCCCATTTTCACCGCAAACAGCCGAACCGGCGAGACCGGCCGGCTCTGCCAGAAGTCCGCCAGCTTGCCCCGCACATCCCCGCTGGTCGTCGCCAGCGCCAGCAGCATCGCGAAAAACGCCCCGCATCCCAAAACCACCCCGCTGCCGAAATGGTCTGTATTCAGGCTTTTATAACGGCGGAAACTGTCAAATATGTTAATGAGCGGCAAAATCATG
>JAKJEP010000337.1 GCA_022705365.1 Planctomycetota bacterium
TACGTCCCCATACCGGCAGAGCAGATACAGACATCCACCGATGGTCGGGGTATTGGCCCAATCCGTCGCATCCCAATCCGTATTATTATACCACCTTGTCTCAGAGCCACCGCCAGCAGCGAGGTCTGCAACGCTATCATACTGGCCGCCACAAAACACCCAACTGTCTTCGCTGATGGATGCCACCGTAGGGAAAAAATCCTTGTACTCATTGGTGTACATCGCGATCGCCTAAGGCGGGCATCAAGATAGAAACCAACAGAGCGATGATGGCAATTACCACCAAAAGCTCAACCAACGTAAAACCACTTCTGCGCTTCATGACTAGGTCCTCCAATAAAATGAGACCACAATCTCTACCTGGATTGCTGGATTTTCACCTGGGGTACAAATATACATAATTGCATTCCGCATTTTTCACCCAAGCTATATCCTTCAGCCAGGCTTTCCATCAGGTAAACACTACCTGAAACACTCAATGTAAGGTTTTAGTTCGACCGCGGGGCAACTTTCAACAGGGCAATGCGGTCTTTTCGGCAGGAACGATCAGGTAGGAAATCAAAACTTCGCAATGGTATATAATGAAATATAATAGCTAAAATAATATTAAATAATTAATTATTTCTAACTAACCATTACCTACCAAATAAATTATACTACAGCCTGTGAATCAGTCAATAGATAATACCAAATTTTTATCATTTCTCGATACTATTTCGTAAAAATATTTACGATAACATATTGTTAAATATGTAGTTAAATTCAATTTTAATAATTTTTTGATTTTTTTTTATAAATCTGTAGGCTATTGTAAATATAACCGAAGGCCTGATACCTTTCCCTTTACACCATTGGTTATCAATTTCTTCGTTTCTTTCCAGCACAATTTCACGGGCAATAATTAAATGCCTGGTAATACCAAAAAAACGCCGGCGTCTCCGATCCGTTTATAAATATCCCAGATCGGACAATCGTTTCTGTATTTCAGATTCTTCCTCAGCCGAGTAATTTGATTCTTTAGTACGAACCGCCGCTATATCGGAATAGGATAGTCCCAGGGGTTGCCTGAAAACGGCCTCTAGTACCTTGCCGTCCATATGACGTGGAATCTGAATCCCCAGATAACCCAGCACCGTCGGGGCAATGTCCACAATCTCACCGTCCCACCGTATCCCCGGCTTCACCGCCATCCCATGTGCCAAAAACACCCCCCGCTGACTATGCGTACCCAAAAAATTGATTCCGCTTTTGGACGTATCTGGTTTCGTTACTATCGCAGAACCAATGGGTAAGACATACGCAAAAAAACCCTCGTAAAACTCCAATACCAGATCCGGAAAACACCCAACCGCATTCATACCAGAGAATGCTTCATTCACCTTAGATATCCCAGCAATAACAGGACATGAAGAACCCGGCCCATATTCATCTAATAATGCCCTGGTAATCTCCTGGGCCAATTGACTGCGCTGATCCCCCGGCACATTCAGATACAACATGCCGGCTATCACTCCTATAGAGAACGCGGATGATTTCTCCACATCAATCATATTACTCAAGTGGGTCAGCGTTTCCTGTTCCGGTTCAACACGAGCCTTCCCCAATTGTTTTATGCTTCCATACCATCTGGCCAGAAGCCGCAGCAATGGAATTCGCTGTTTGAGCCTGTTTTTTGTTTCAATCCACTGCCGCTTCTTTAACAGGTTCAAATAACCGTTCTGTTTCAACCATACATTACTATTAAAAACACCTTTAAGAGAAGTAAAACCATGATCGGAAACCAGCATCGTCAAAACGCCGGAACCGGCAGCTTTGATTAATTCGCCCATGATTTCGTCGCAACTGCGATAAAACCGAAAAACCTCTTTTTGATCCTCCTGATTATAGCCTGGCATATCAGAATCCAGGGCTGACCAAAGATAATGCTGAATCCGGTCACTGCTTTGTATTTCAAAGCCAAATATATCCCAGTCAAAATCCTTCATTAAGTTCAAACCCACCTTCAATCTGGTACGTTCTGTCAGTATTTGATGATCCACAAAAGTGGGCACGGAATGATATGGGGCTGTATCTACAATTTTATAATCCCTCTCGCAGGCAATATATTTTTCATAGATGCCGGAAGGACGAACGGTCTGAGCCGATAAACCTGGACACAGCAGGCCGGGGATCATCACCCCATGAATTTCCGGAGGGGGCGAGGTCAGCGGAAAATTAACAGCAACCACCTTCTTTCCCGCCCGGCTGGCCAACTCCCACAAGGTCGGTACCGCAATATCCGTATAATTGTTGAACCGTAGCCGCTTCTGTGCCGGGTCATACCTGTGAAAGGTAAAAATCCCCGTCTTGCCCGGCCGGCATCCCGTCTGAAACGAACTCCATGCCGGGGCGGTTTCGGACGGAATAACGCTGCGGAGAATCCCATGACAACCTTGTTCCACTAACCGAGCCAGGTTTGGCATGACTCCCTTGGCCATCAAATTCTTACCGATATCCCAGGTAAAGCCATCCATGCCGATAATTAATACTTTTTTACTTGCTGCCACATTCTACTCCGTTTTCTGCCTCTCTTCAGCACGCCAGACAAAACCTCCTAATCGAAAGTCTAGCAGAATCTTACGAAACTTACAAGAATCTGTTTTTACACTCTGCACGATGTAACGCTGGACAATTTGTAACACATTATATCGATTGGATAAACACCTTAAAAATTTATAGATTGGGATTGAACCTGATAATATTATACTTTTATTACGTTTGTTATCTTTCCTTTTTAACCTTTTGGTAATAATATTTCTCTTACATCCGCTTATATAATACGTATATGACTGAGAAAAAACCGGCCCTTTATATCCATATTCCCTTTTGCCGGTCGAAATGCCCGTACTGCGATTTTTACTCCCTCCCCATCGCCGGCCAAAGGGTACCCGAAATGATGGATGCCCTGCTCTGGGAGCTGGGCCAATACCGTCTCGATGCCGTCCAGACCCTCTATATCGGCGGCGGCAGCCCCAGTTGCCTGCCCGACGAGCATTTCCTGTGGCTCCTGGGAACTCTGGGAAAATATACCGCCGCCTCCCCCGAATTTACTATCGAGGTCAATCCCGGTCAGGTCCGGCTGGAAACCCTGAAAATCTGGCGAAAATACGCTGTAAACCGCATTTCCATCGGAGCGCAATCCTTTCGCCAGCCGGAACTGGACCTGTTGGGCCGCCAATACCGTGTCAGCCAGATTCAGAAAGAGGTCCGTCTGGCCAGAGAAGCCGGCTTTACCAACCTCAGCCTGGATCTCATCTTTGCCATCCCCGGCTCCAATCTCACCTCCTGGCGACAAAACCTGGAAACCGCCCTGACCTTGCCGGTCCAGCACATCTCCGCTTACTCCCTTACCTATGAACACAACACCCCCCTTTCTCATAAACGTGCCCAGGGGGAATTAGACCCCATTTGCGAAGAAACCGATCGGGCCATGTATGAATTAACAATCGACCTGTTACAAAAGGCCGGCTTTGTACACTATGAAATCTCCAATTTCGCCCGTCCCGGCTGCGACTGCGAACATAATCTCATTTACTGGAATAATTTACCCTATATCGGTATCGGCCCGGCAGCCGGTTCCTGGTGGCAGGGCCGGCGAAAGACCAACCTCCCCAGCGTATCCGACTATCTGCACGCCATCCAACACCATCAATTCCCCCCCTGCGAAACGGAAACCCCCGATCCCCTCCAGGCAGCCTGCGAAACCGCCGTATTGAACCTGCGGAAAATTTCAGGCATCAACCTCCCGCAATTCAAACTGCAAACCGGATATGATGCCCTGCAGCTCTTTGCCGCCCCCATAGCCAAATTCCAGCAATCCCGACTCCTGGCTCTGCGGAACGATCATCTGGCCCTCACCCCGCAGGCCCTGCCCATTGCCGACACCGTCCTCTGCGAATTTTCCAGCCTCTGATTCCCCCTCTTATTGCACCGGAACCGTTTCCGGCGAACCCACGACCACCCGGTCCCGGCCGGTCCGCTTGGCCTGATACAGCGCCATATCCGCCA
>JAKJEP010000338.1:0-248 GCA_022705365.1 Planctomycetota bacterium
CCGACTCCTTATTTTTGCTATTTGATTTTTTTTGCATGAGGTGTACTATGTCACTCGGCCAGGTCATTCGTAAACAACGGGAAAAACTCGACTTAACCCTCGACGAAACCAGCCGCCGCACCGGCTACAGCAAACCCTACCTCTCCACCATCGAAACCGGCCGCACCAAAAATCCCCCCGCCGACGACCTCCTGGTCAAACTCGAACAACTCCTCCAATTTGAACCCGGCTTCCTCCTCCACGTCGCT
>JAKJEP010000338.1:308-4029 GCA_022705365.1 Planctomycetota bacterium
CCGGTACCACCCTCCCCGACACCGTCCCGGCCCGCAAATTCCAGAACCTCCTCAGCAAATCCCGCAAAAATGTTGAACAAATCAACTCCGCCGGCAAACTCGTACCCGTCATCAACAACGTCTCCGCTGGCTACCCCGTGGACTACGACGACAAAGGTTATCCCCCGGGCGGCGCCGACGAATACGTCCGTTGCCCCGACCTCCACGACCCCAACGCCTTCGCTGTCCGCGTCATCGGCGACTCTATGGAACCCCGGTACCACCAGGGAGATATCATCATCTTCTCCCCCGCTCTGGCGGTTTCCAGCGGCGACGACTGCTTCGTCCGCATGACCGATCCTCACGAAACCACCTTCAAGCAGGTCTTCTTCGAACCTGACCAGCCCACCATCCGCCTCCAGCCGCGCAACCATAAATACCCCCCGCTCATCCTCCCCCGCGAACGCATCAACGGCCTCTGGCGCGCCGCCATCCGTTATGAACACCTTACCGAATAAACAGTTTTACCTACCAGGCTGCCTATTAATCCGTAAGGATCTCTCGCAATTTCAATATCGATCTGCCCCTTTTCGTCAAGAATTATCTAATCATAATCATTTTCCGGGTTGGAAAAGTTATTGCGAGGACGCTTTTCGTTTGGGCCAGAATTGCAGGAGAACAATCCCTAATTCGTAGAGGAGATACATCGGTACCGCCAAAGCAACCTGAGAGATGACATCGGGTCCGGGGGTAAGCAGAGCCGCAGCAATAACGATGGCAAAAAGGGCATATTTTCGGATTTTCCGGAAGGTTTTGATTTCCACAATATGCAGTTGACCCAGGAGAAGTACAACCAGAGGCATCTGGAAGGACAGGCCGAAGGCGACCGCCAGCAGCAGGATGAAAGAAACATACTTTTGCAGGGTGATCATGGGCTTAACAAGAGGCGTCTCCTCCGGACGGGCAGACGCCACCGGAGGAGACGGGGGATTGGCGGAGGCATTGGGGCTTTGTACCGGAGACTGGGGAGCAGGGGTTCCTTCTGCTTCTTCCTGAAAAAGAAACGAATGCGTAGTATCGGGCGTGGAAAATTTATAACAGAATTTTATGAAGAAATTACAGGTCAGCGGGGCGACAATCCAGATTAAAAATATCCCGCCCAGCACAAACAAGGCAGCGGAAAACGGGACAAAAATATGCACATAACGTTTTTCATGGGGGTAGAGGCCTGCGGCGACAAAACCCCAAAGCTGGTAAAAAATCCAGGGGGAGGTAATAAAAATACCGGCATAGATACAGACTTTGATATAAGTCAAAAAGGCTTCGGGCAGAGACATAATGTAAAGCCGGGTATCGAGGCCCGATTCTTGTAAGGCAATCAGCAGCGGCTGGGAAAGATAGCCGATAATTTCCTGTCCAAAAAAAAGACAAAACGCAAAACCCACCAGCAAACCGCAAAGGGCCTTAATAAGACGGGAGCGCAATTCCTCCAGATGGTCTCCGAAGGACATGCGGGTGTTTTCCAGTAAATGGTTTTCCTTATCTGTCATATCCGTCTCTATGATAAGATAGTTGCAAAAATATGCAAGATTACAATTCCCGAACGTTCACCGGAAATCGCTTTTGCATCTGCCGCCAGGATCGGCTTTCGGTCAGGCCCGCGGCGTGGGCGGCAGCCGCCTGCAGGGCCGGCGGCAGGGCATCCGGGATCATCCGGTGTTCGGCAAGCCCTTTAAGAAAACCGGCCAGTAAATAATCCCCGCAGCCGACCGTGGAAATGACGGTTCGCGGAGGATGGGTGCACCGGGCCTGGAAAGCAAAATCGCGGGAGAGCAGGAGTACACCTTGAGAGCCGCGGCTGATCAGAATCATGTCCGCCAGCGGAAGCAGCGTTTTACCGGCCCGGAGTAAGGGGCCGACCCGGTTCGGGATTTTTTCCCCGACCAGTTCGGAAAGCTCCTCCACATTGGGTTTGATAAGAAATATACCCCCTTGCTGCAAAACCGCTCGCAGCGTCGGACCGGAGGAGTCAAGAATAATTCTAACACGGGCATTTCGGCAACTCTGGATAAGGGGGAGAATATGCCGCATCAGAACCGGCGGGGGCAGCGAACCGGCGAAGGCACAGAAATCGCCGGGCTGCACAAGGCAGTCCAAATCGCCGCGCAGCTTTTTCAGGGCGGCGGGGGTCGCCAGCTCGCTTCGGGCCCGCAGATGAATTTCCCGTTGATTCCCCGTGTCGATTAACGTAATATTCTGGCGGGTTTTCCCCGGCACCGCAGTACATTTCAGGGCAATCCATTTCCGCTGGCCCGCCAGAGCCTCTTTCATCTCCGCATAGTCTTTTTCTCCCCAGAGACCGGCGGCAACGGAAGGGATATTCATCCAGGCTAGGGCACGGGAGATATTCAGGGCCTTGCCGGCCGGCCGGATGGTCTGGCTTTGGAGGATGCGGTGCATGTTCCAGCGAAGATTATCCGCACGACAGATAATATCCCAGGTAGGGCAAAGACCGACGGTTACAATGGCGTTTGAGGTTTTCATGGCTGCGGTTCCGATTTTTTCCGATCGAGAAAATCCTGAAGAATATCGCAGGCAGCCAGCATATCCCGGCGGTCTTTGCGCTTCTGGCGGGTGAGTCCGGTTTCATGAAGCTTTTCATCGGCGGCCTGACTGCTGAGACGCTCATCCTGCAAAAAGATAGGCAGATTAATTTTATTCCCCAGATTTTCAGCAAATTTCCGGGAGGCTTTGGCCTGAGGCCCTTCCGAGTCATCCATATTGAGGGGCAGCCCGACCACAACGGCTTCTACCTGATTTTCGGCAATCAGGGAGGCAATCTTCTGAAAAACCGGCTCGCTGCGGTTTTTATCGTTCGGAAGCTGGCACAACGGCGAAACGATGATTTCAGAAGGGTCGCAGATGGCCAGGCCCAATCGTTTGAAACCAAAATCGATTGCCAGATACCGCATGATTACAGGAACCGCTCGAATCCTTTTTCCTCCAGCCGCTTGATCAATCCTTTGAGATTATCCCCTTCTTCGCGGTGGCAGATCAGAGTGGCGTCTTCCGTATGGATGATCGCCAGGTCATCGATCCCGATGGCGGCAATCAGGTGATCTCTGGATTCGCTGATGGCAATATTGTTGGTGCTGTCAATCCATTCGACACAGGTGGTCGAAGTAGTGGCATTGTTGTCCGGATCGATATTACCGATGGTATCGGCCAGATGTTGATAGGAACCGACATCGCTCCAATAGCAGTCCAGTTCGCACATGAAGACATCCCGGGCATGTTCCATCACGGCATAATCGATGCTGATGCTCTGCAGCCGGGGAAACTCCTCCTGGAGGACCTGGCTGCGGTTTTCGGTGTTCCACTCCTTGCCGATTCGGGCCAGCCGGGGGGCGTTCTGGGGCAAAAACTGCTTCAGATAGTTCAGAATGGTATCTACCCGCCACACAAAAATCCCGCTGTTCCAGCAATAATCCCCGGATCGAATATACTTGCTGGCGGTGCTTTTGTTGGGCTTTTCCTGAAACGCTTCCACCGGGAAGATCCCCTGCGTTCCGGATATTTCCTGTCCTCGTTTCAAATAGCCGAAACCGGTGTGGGCGTAGGCGGCTTTGATGCCGAAGGTGAACAGCGCTTCCGGATGGTGCCGGAGATACGCAATCGATTTTTTCACGGCGTTATGGAGCGGCTCGACCGGCTCGATAATATGGTCCGCACTGAGCACCGC
>JAKJEP010000339.1 GCA_022705365.1 Planctomycetota bacterium
CGGCCGTGATGGTGACCGAAGCATTAAATTCACGCTGATAACCTCGCTGATTCATAAGCGGAATCATAAATCCGCCAACCGAAGAAACCGCGGCTGCGGAGGAGCCAGAGAGGGAACCGAACAGCATACAGGTCAGAATATTTACAAAAGCCAGCCCGCCCGGCAGCCTGCCGACCAGTACATTGGCAAAATCAATCAGTCTCCTGGCGATACCGCCTCGGCCCATAAAAAGTCCCGCCAGAATAAAAAACGGAATGGCCAGTAGCGTAAAACTGTTCATCCCGTTTATAATTCTCTGGGCAACAATCAGAAAAGCTGGGATGTCCCCGATAGCCAGAACCGCCAGCATGGAAGAGATTCCCAGGCATACCGCGATTGGCACCTCCAGGTACAACAAGATCACAAATGAAATTACAAGAATCCAAAGCGGTGGCATGATTTATTGATCCCCAAAAAGTTCAGAATAATGCTCGTAAGTCTGCTGGAGGCAGTAAATGGACATGAAGATACCGCTGATCGGAACTGCCAGATAAATATATCCCATTTCGATACCGAGGGCGGGTGAAACCTGGCCCGTCGCAAAGGTATTTCTTACGAACTGGAAGCCACCTATAGTTAAAATCCCCAGCGAAAAGAACAAGATAAGAAAATTTACGATGACTCGAATCGCCTCTCTTGTTTTACGGGGAAATTTTTCAACAAAAAAGTCGATTCCCAGGTGGGCCTTTTTTCGCAGTGCTGCGGCTGCACCGAGCATGCCTACCCAAATCATCAAAAAGCTGGCCACCTCCTCGGTCCATGCACAGGGAGATTTCAGAATATATCTGCTGATTACCTGCCAGGTAACGTCCATCACAAGCAGTCCCATCAGGAAGACCGAAGTCCAATCCAGGCTTTTATTCATAACTTTGTAAAGTGTTTTCCAGGGCATTTACTGAACGTCCTGAATTTTTTGGATCATCGTACCTACAGAAGTGCCCTCAAAGCTCTGCCATAACGGCCGTACGGCTTCGATAAAAAGTTCCTTTTGGGGAGAAATCACTTCAACGCCAGCCGATTGAACTTTTTCCAGGGAGGTCTGGGTAAATTCCTGCCAAATTGCTCTCTGGAAATACGCTGATTCCACAGCGGCCTGCTGGACGATTCGCTGCTGCTGGGGACTCAATTTTTCCCAGAATAGGGTGCTTACCAAAAGGATGTCGGGAATTCGCAAATGTTCATCCATGCTGTAGTATCTGCAAATCTCATAATGCATGGATGTCATGAAACTGGGCGGATTATTTTCGGCTCCATCCACCACGCCCTGCTGAAGAGCGGTGTACAGTTCTCCAAAGTCGATGGGCGTGGGCAAGGCCCCCAGCGCCTTCATGGTCTTTATGCTCATTGTGGTTTTCATAACCCGAATCTTCAGACCCGCAAGGTCTGCCGGTGTGTATACCGGTTTGTCCTTTGTGTAAAAGCTCCTGGCCCCGGCGTCATAAAAGCACAAGCCCTTCAGGCCGTACTTCTCTCCGGAGGCTAATATATGGCTGCCGATCGGGCCGTCCAGCACGTTGATCATGTGTTCCCTGGATCTGAACACATACGGAATGCCGAATATCTGCATGTCGGGAACAAATCCTTCCAGGGGCCCACAGGAAGTGATCCCCATGGACAGGATGCCGTATTGAAGCTGTTCGAGGCATTCACGGTCGGATCCGAGCTGTCCGTTTGGGTAGATCAGGACCCGCATGCTTCCCTGGGAAAACTCCTCAGTTCTTTTCGCAAAATGTTCCAATGCTCTGTGCAGGGGATGAGAAGGATCGAGGGGATGCGCGATACGCAGCGTATCAATGTTTTTGCTTTTATTTTCAGTCAGGGAAATCACAGACACAAGAATGATGACCAGGACGGTGATAAAAGCAAATACTGTTTTTTTGCTTTTGTTCATACTTTTCAGATAATGGCGGCGTCGCAAAATGCCATTCGCTGCCAGCCCCTGCTCTTTTGTGTCCTTGGCGGCAATCCGAGGATTTCCCTTCCCAGATCCACATAATAGCGATAATTTTCCAAAGGAGTACCGTTCGGAATTCGGTGATCCAGTCCGAATATCATACCTCCCTGCTGCATGGAAGGTTGCATTTTATATTCCAGTTCCTTTTGAATATGCTCCTTGGTTTCACGCAGGATATGCTTATCAATGCCGCCTGCCATAGAAAGTTTTTGGCCGTATTGTTTTCTTACTTTTACGATGTCCATGCCTGCGGCTGGCTCCATGGGGTAGAATGAATTAATCCCACAGCCCAGGAGGGCATCGAGTACAGGATTTATATTTCCGTCACTGTCCATCTGGAATATTTGAGTGCCGTGGGAGGAAAACAAATCCCAGATCCGGCTGTAGTAGGGCTTGAAATATTCCTCAATCTGCTTAGGACCGACCATCGGTCCGGATTTGCCGGCCATATCCTCGTGGGTTTGCAACTGGTCAATCGGTATCAAGTCCAGAGTACGCTGGAAGACCTGTAAGGTCATTTCCGTGATGGTTTCCATGATATCCTGTACAAGTTCCGGCTGGGTATAGTACGCTAGACAACATTCCTCTTCTCCCATCAGCATTCGAAGGGTATCAAACGAACCGAAAATATTCGCAACGATAACATATCCTTTTGACCGGTATTTTTTTGCTTGTTTAATTTTCTCAATGTCAATCCTGGACTTATTATACTCAAATATGTGTTTAATCCTGAGCCAGTCCTCCATATTTTTAACCGGGTAACTTTGCGGCAGGGGAAGGGTAGAGGTACCTTTGCAAAGTTTGGTTACCCTTCCCAAAAGATCGACTTCAAGGATATACTTGCTGGTTTCCTCAAGAATCTTGGGTTCTGTGATCCGTCCGTAAAAGAAAGCATTGGCCCCGCAATCCATGAATGGTACATAGTCCCAGTCAAAAGCGGTAAGATTCAGTTCGTCGGGGGTAGCTCCCTGGGCTTTCCATTCCTGTTCAAGGCCGATAAGCGGACCAAAAAGTTCAACAAACATAGGCCTTTCAATCTCGTTGAAAAGCATATAATCAAGGTACTGATCTCTTTTAAACTGCATCGGATGCTCCAAAATCAATTCAATCCTATACCATATACTTGATCCCAGAACCATTTCTTTTGTAACCTGATACAATAAACAACACTACATTCTTAATGTAAGGTATCAGGAAACCGTAAAAATATCAAGAAATAATTTCGATAAATAGTTTCGTTAAAAGCTAAAACCAAACAACCAAATAACAATTTTATTAGAAGCCATCCCAAAACCTCAATTTTGGAATAAGTACGAGCCGATATATGAGTTATGGACCTTACAAACGAACAATGGCAACGGATTGCCGAATATATTCCGAAGCCCAAGGCCCAGCCCGGAAAGTCAGGGCGGCCGCCGCAAGATTGCCGTTCCGTGCTCAACGGCATCCTCTGGATTTTACGAACCGGAGCCCCATGGAGCGACCTTCCCGAACGGTATCCGCCCAAAAGTACATGCCATCGTCGTTTCCAGGAATGGACCGAATCCGGGGTCTTTGCCAAGATATTGACCGCCTTGGCCGAGGATCTCAAAGAACGCGGCGGTATCGACCTGAGCGAGGGATTTATCGATGGAACCTTTGCTCCGGCAAAAAAAGGGGCGACGGTGTGGGCGAAACCAAAAAGGGCAAAGGCACCAAAATTATGGGGCTCACAGACGCTTTTGGTCTTCCTATCGCCATTGACGCAACCAGTGCTCGACCGCATGAAATAACGCTGGTTGAGCAAACGCTGGATGCCTGTTTTCTGGAGCATGTCCCGGACAAAGTGATTGGCGACCGAGCGTATGACAGTGATACCCTGGATCAGCGACTGGCCGAAGACCGTGGTGTTGATCTGATTGCACCCCATAAGAATAATCGAAAAAAGGCTGCTACCCAGGACGGCCGAGCCTTGCGTCGATTTCGAAAACGATGGAAGGTGGAGCGGCTGTTTGCCTGGCTCCAAAACTACCGTCGTCTGGTTGTTCGCTAC
>JAKJEP010000033.1:0-12343 GCA_022705365.1 Planctomycetota bacterium
ATGATGTGGAGCTGCTCTGCCGGCTGATCGTCGAATTTCGCGACCGGTACGGGGTGCAGATTTATCTGGAGCCGGGCGAGGCGATTGCTCTGAATACCGGGTTTCTGGCCAGCTCCGTGCTGGATATCATTCACAACGATGTGGATATCGCCATCCTGGATACGTCGGCGTCGGCCCATATGCCGGATGTGCTGGAGATGCCGTACCGTCCCCGGATTGAGAACGCGGATCTGCCGGGGCGCAAGGCCCATACGTACCGGCTGGCGGGGCCGACCTGCCTGGCGGGGGACGTGATCGGCGATTACTCGTTCGATGTGCCGCTGCGGGTGGGGGAGAAGCTGCTGTTTCACGATATGGCCCATTATACCATGGTGAAAAATACCATGTTCAACGGGATTCAACTGCCAGACATCGTACTCTATGATCCGGCGGCGGATGCGTTTGCGGTGCAGCGGCGTTTTAGCTATGAGGACTTCAAGTCGCGGCTGTCGTGAGGGGGATGGAGCGGCGGGGTGAAGAGAGGAAACAGAAGAAAATCGGGAATTTGGACAAAAGAAAACGAAGTGAACAAAGATAGGATCTATAGAGACAGGTACTGCGTCGGCAAATGAGCTGCCGGCCTGCCTACCGAAAGCTACGAGTTTGGATTTTAGTGGATTTCGCAATAAACCAGGTATAAAATACACTAGATGACGGCAAAAAATGAGAAGGTTTGGCGGCAGCGGTAAAGCGTTTCCCAGGGGAAATGGCCGTTGCCAGAAGGTCAAGGGAGCTGACATGCTCAAGCAAAGAACGGCAGGTATTTGAGAACCATTTTATATGGTTCCATGGGAAGAACGGGAAAAAATACAGAGGGCGTGAAGCATGCTGCACTATCAGAACAGAAAAGAAATGATCCATGTTCTGTCGATGGATCCTGTCCTGGCAACGGATATTTATGAACGAATTCATACGTATCCGGGATTTGAATCGGTAGAAATCATGGTTCCAGGAAACAAGGCCGCCATAGCCGTGGAAGATATCGAACGGCTGGTTCCCGATACGACAAAGTCTCGTGTGATTATTATCGATGTACGTATGGAAACCCTGGCAAGGCTTCGGGATGTTTACAACAAGGTGGTGCGCTATAACCGGGCGGATTTTAATTTGTTCTGTAATACCGTATTAATCGGGCATGGGCCGGTCGGATTTTTGAACGGTTCCAAACCGCTGGAGGTATTCCAGCCCTACCTGGTTGATTTGCGCAACGACTATTCCCCGGCGGTTTATTTTTTCGACCCTTTTCTCCACTACACCTTTGATGAATTGGGAAAGATCCAGTACCGCAACCAATTGTTTCCGGAAACGATCCCCTTGCACCTGCAAGATATATTTAAGGAGTCGAAACCAAACGTAGAACAGGTGCGCCGTTATTTTCGAGCGGCCGACCTGCCTGGAGATCTGCGAGAAGAGAAGAAAAAAAACAGGTTGCTAAAACTGGCGAAGGCATTTACTAAAAAGCTGGAAGAAGAATTTCCCCGCGAAAAGGAAAATCTGCAAAAAGGGCTTTCCAAGGAAGGCTGTGCTTTACCTGGGGAAGCACTCAAGCTCAATATCTACCCCTTTTTCTTTGAAGAATGGATTGCGGATTTGATGAAGGAGCCTAAACCATGACGGTATTTAACATGCCATGCAATACGGGACGCTGAGAACTCGATCAGAGAGAGCGGAAGTGGAAAAATGCAAAAGAAAACGAAGTGAACAAAGAAAAGAACAGAAGGAATGGGATTTGGTGGTCTGGCGGGAACCGCGTCGGTCTCGATGTACATCGGGATTGCCGACCTGACTTGACTTGATTTAACGGATTAGAGATTGTGTCTTTTATGATGACCTTTCGACTCTGGAAATTTTTGTTTGTTTGTGCCATTTGTCTGTTGCCGGCCGGGTGTTATGTTGGTCCTGTGGTGGAGAAGGATTTGGCGGATTGTGCCGGGCTGCGTCGGATTAAGGATGGTGATTTTTATAAAATTGATTTACAGACAAATAAAGCAACGGGCGAAACTATTTTATCCATTTCGAATGTGGCCAGGCAGATGGATTTTGCGGGTTCTACCCGGGTGCGATATAGCTGGTTTTACGATAAGCTGGGATTAATTGCGGTTCCGGGCCGTTTGCCTGATGGAAATGAATACCCTGTTTTTATTGATACCGGCAGTCCGTCGGCGGTTCTTTTGAGCGGCAGGATGGTACGGGCGAATGATCTTGCCATATTTCCGCTGGGAAACACTTCCAGAGGAGAAGGAGTGGGATTGTGTGATCTGCCGGAGTTGCGGATCGGTGATGCCAGGATGATCCATCCGAATTGCGGGTACCTGGGGATGCACTGGGAAGTGAAATTCTTGTGTCTGCCTTGGTGGAGACAGAAGGCCCTGCTGCTGGGGTTGCGTCAGCTCCGGGAGTTTTCCTATGTACTGTTTGATAATGCGAATCAAGAGCTGGAGCTTGGTTGCGACGGCAGGTTTTGCCCGGAGAATGCCGAGCAATGGATGCAATATCGGCTTAGCTATGAAGGAAACTCGCTTCAGTTAAAACTTATGGTGGAATTGCCTTTGGAGGGAGAAATCACACAGATCATGTTTGATAGCTGCGGGCGATATGGGATGGCGGTTGGGGATGAATTCTGGGAAAAGTTATCCAGGGCAAATGGCGGAGCAGCGGCTAAAAAGGGATCGGTGCCGATGGGATTTCTGGGGTGGCTGCCGTGCCGCAAGGCAAGGATCGCGGAGCTGGAGGTTGGTGATGTAAAGGTAAAGAATGCGGAAGTGATTATCTTTGGCCAGGATAGTCCGATGTGGCATGAGCCGGGATATGTGAGTATGAAGTTTTTTGGGGATCGAACCGTGGTGCTGGATTTTGAGCGGATGGTCATGTGGATCCGGAAGCAATTGGATGAGGGGGAACGTTTGCTTGGCGTGATTTGAAAGGTCAGATTTCGCGTCGGCAAGCAAGTTGCCGATCCTCCTTAAAATTTACGATTGGTGATTTACCTTTCAGGACGGTTTCGAGGATGGGGATGGCGATATTGAGTTTTTTGAGGTGGATGACGGCGGCCCAGAGCCATTCGCATTTTTTCCAGGCACCGGTGTAGATGAGGTGGCGGAAACGGTTGAGGAGGGTGGTGTTGCGGCTGACACTGCGGAGGATGGAGTTCCAGGAGTAGAACTGGTGGTAGGCCTGCCAGTAGCCGTTTTCCATTTGGGCGGCGGACATGAAGGGATGCTGGAAGACGGCGTGGCGGGTATCGTAGAGGTTCCAGTCGCTGGTCCGGATGCGGCCGGCGGCGAGGTAGCGGTCGTAGAGAGCAGTACCGGGATAAGGGGTCAAGATGTGAAAGGTGGCGGTTTCGATGCCATTTTTGATAGCCCATTCGACGGTTGTCTCAAATACGGAAGGGTTATCTTCCTCCAGGCCAAAGACGAAACTGGCATTGATCATGATACCGAGGTCGTGGAGGCTGTGGATTACCGCTTCGTAGTCGGCAATCTTATTGTGGTGTTTGTTGTGGTTGCGCAAGGCTTCCTGGTTCAATGATTCAAAACCGATGAAGAGGCTGCGCAGGCCGGAAGCTGTAGCGGTTTTGAGGAGGTACTGATTTTTGATGGCTTCGACGGTGGCGGCTCCCTGCCAGAGGCGTTTGTAGCCAATCATTTCGCGAAAGAGATCGTGAGCGAAGCGGAGGCTGCCGAAGATGTTGTCATCCAGGAAAAACAGGTGGCGGCCGGTCAGGGATTGGATTTCCCGGAGTGCCTGATCGAGGGTATAGGTGTAAAAGGAGCGGCCGCCGCGGAAAAAGGAGTCCTTGTAGCAGAAATCGCAGGAGTGCGGGCAGCCGCGGGAGACGACGATGGAATTAGGGACCAGGTAGTTTTTCCGTTTGATCAGATCCCGGCGGATGGGGGGGAGATGTTCCAGGGTTCGGTTGAGGGACTGATAGAGGGGATGGGGCTGGCGGCGGCGGAAGTCATGCAGGAAGCGGGGCCAGGCTTCTTCGGCGGGGCCGAGAACGATGGTGTCGGCATGCCGGGCCGCCTCGTGAGGTAAAGCGGTGACATGAAGACCGCCCATAATGACATAGATACCTCTTCGGCGGTAGTGATCGGCAATGGCATAGGCGTGATGGGCGGCGGTGATATAGACTTCGATGGCCACCAGGTCGGGGGAATCGTTGAGATTTATCGATTCGACATGTTCATCGATGATTTCGGCTTCGTCGTCGGCATCGAGGTAGCCAGCCAGGGTGGCAAGACCCAGCGGGGGGAAAAGAGAATACTTGATGGGGCGCCAGTATTTTCCTTTGGACTCTGTCAGTGCCGGCAGGATGAATTTGACTTTCATGGAGATTATAGTCCCTCCATATTGAAGAAAGTATTCAATACACGACCATTTCGCATTTTCACCGTATTTTAAACGTCAATAAGGCGGAAAGCAAAGGGTAAATCAAGATGTACTGGTAAAAAGCTGCTGCGACTCCTTATGTTGTGATAATGGTTTCCAGCTTTATTACGCTTGAGATTGGTTTTAGTTCGGCTGAAAAAAACTACGGTTTTAAATCAGGGCGGAAGGGGTCTTTCATCAGGCCGATCTGATCGAAGGGGATGGGCTGGAAGGCGGGCAGGTGGGAGAAGATTTCGGAGTCGGGTTTGAGGAGGAAGTTGTTTTCGGGGGTGCTTACGAAGCCGGGATCGTGGTCGGTGGACCAGTTGGTATTGGGGTTGACCTGCCAGTTGCCGCTTTTGATCTCAGCGCAATTGACAAAGACATTGTTGACCGCCCGGCTGATCCGCGGCTGGCCGGGCTGGGGGTCCATGAAGCCAACCAGTTCAGGATAGCGAGTGATGTAAGGCGGTTTGGTGATGTCCACTTCCTGAAGGAGTTTTTCCTGCCAGAAGCAGTCCTGGCCGCCATTGACGGCGTCCTTCCAGCGGGCATCGTCCCAGGGGGCTGAGCCGAGGGCGCGCCGGCAGTCGATGAAGAGGTTGTTTTGGGCCAGGAGGTCGTGGCCGCCGTGGGAGAAGACGGTGCCGAAGGAGCCGCGGCCCGGCTCGCCGCAGCGGAGGAAGACATTGCCGAAGACGGTGTCGCCGCCGTCGCCGTCGTCGAAATACACGGCCGCGTTGCCGTGGCCCATCGGGCTGCCGATGTCATACCAAAAGTTGTAGCGAATGATATTACCGCGGCAGGAAGGGTTACGGCCCTTGTAGCAGGCGCCGCAGTCGTCGGTTGCCATGCAGACATGGTGGATGATGTTGTATTCGATGATGTGGTCGTTGCCGCCGATGGCGATGGCCTGGTGCGGGGCGTCGTGGATCAGGTTGTGGGCGGCGCGGTTGCCGACGCCCTGGAGGTTCAGGGCGTTGGAGTAGGTCGGCTTGTGGATGGAGAACCGCCAGATATGGTTGTTTACGACCTCGTGACCGGCGGGAGTGAGGGTTTTGCGTTCGCCGCCGGAGAGCGTGATGCCGCCGGTGCCGGTGTCGTGGATGTCGCAGGCCTCGATCTTGTGGGCGGTGCCACCGGAGATATAGATACCCTGTTCTCGCATATTGCGGACTTCGCAGGCCTGGATGTGGACATCGCTGCCGCCGCTGACCTCGATGCCGTTGCCGAGCGAGGCCTCGACGATAAAGCTGCGGAGGATCAGGTTATCTGCATCCCGGACCGCCAGGAGCGGCGCGTTTAGGGTGGAAAGTACGATGTGGGCGTCTGCCAGCGGTTCGGGCGGCCAGATTGGAACCATTTTAATACGCCGCGCAGCCGACGGCACGGAAGAAGACAGCGCCGGCAATATTACCGGCAGTGCCCAAATAACCGCGTATCGTAAAATGGGTAAGCTCCATGCCGACGGTGACATCGCTTCGGGAGTGTCGGTTCGGGTTTCCCATTACACCGGCAAACTGGTACAAGCCAGTTGCGGGGGCAATATGGCCGGTTATCTGTATGGCGGGAAAATCGGTGAAGTGCTGGCGGGTTTTGACACCGATGGGAAAAAGCTGGCGGAAAACGGGGATTTTAACGGCTCCGATATTACCGGCACGATTTCCGCCTTTTTGGGAATCAGCAAAATCAGTTCTACCGGCAAAATCAAAAACGCCATCCTCTCCAGCAGCTATAGTTCCATTACCAATATTTTTGCCGAAGACGGATTCGAAGATGCGACCATATCGGCCTATAAAACCATCACCCGGATCATGGTCGGATTTCTGGACGGCAACCGCTGGAAAATCGTCAATGAAAATGCCGATGTCAGCGGTTCGGTAACCGCCCGGACCCTGGGCCGGATTTATTATACCGGGACCCTGGAGGAGGATATAGTCTCCGAGAGTACGAGAATCAGCGGACCGCTCTTCGATGTGATCCCCGGTAACTAGAATCCGGTTTTTACAAAAAAAACAGTAGTGAATTTTGTTGATATATGGGCATATTTGTTTATATTTGGTCAAAAATAGGAAGACGGTAAGTCGAGGAAACAATATGCTGCCCAGGGAACGAATTCAGGCCGCGCTGGACTTTAAGCCGGTGGACAAGATTCCGTTGCAGATTTTCGCCGCACCGGGCGGATTGTATGAACACGGGCAAAAGCTGGTGGACCTGATCAAAGCCTGCGGGCATGACTTTGGGGATTTTCAGGATCTGGTCCTGCCCGCCCCGCCGGGACCTGAGGATTTTGATCCGGATGGTTCCTATCATGCCATTAAGACCGATGACTGGGGTACCACCTGGGAATACCGGATTTTCGGCGTCTGGGGACATCCGGTTCAATGGCCGCTGAATGACCTGGCCCATCTGCCAGCCTATACCCGCCCGCCTGCGAAGGAGCGGATTTTGAAAAGGCGAAAAAGGTGGCGGAAATACATAAGCAAAGCTTCTATCTGCTGGAAGGCGGCGGCTCGCTCTTTGAAACCCTGCATTCGCTGCGGCGGTTCGAAGAGGTGCTGATGGATATCATGCTGGATACCCCGGAAATCAACCGCATCGAAAATATGATCGCCGAATATGTCCGGGCGTGTGTTCGCCGGGCTTTGGCCCTGGATGTCGATGGCATTTCCTTCGGGGATGATTTCGGCACCCAGACGGCCCCGCTGCTTTCCCCGGCCATGTGGCGCAAGTTTTTCAAACCCCGGTATAAAACATTATTTAAACCTGTAATCAAAGCCGGTAAAAAAATCTTTTTCCATTCCTGCGGCCAGATTGCCCCGTTTCTGGATGATTTCCGGGAACTGGGCGTCAGCGCCATCTGGCCGCAACTGCCGGTCTTTAATCTAAAGGAACTGGCGAGGATTTCCAAAGACCTGCATCTGGCCCTCCAGCTTCATCCCGACCGGGGCGACCTCATGCAGCGGGCCAGACCGGATGAAATTCGGGCCTATGTGCATAAACTGGTCGAGACTTTCGATACCTCCTCCGGCGGCTCCTGGCTCTATATCGAAATCGACCCCGGCTTCCCCTGGGCCAATGTGGAAGCGTTGTTTCAAACGGCAATGGAATTGCGAGGAAATTAATATGAATTCCCTGGAACGAGTGCAGGCAGCCATCCATCAGCAGCAGCCCGACCGGGTGCCGATCGACCTGTGTTTTGCCCCGGAATTATGGGATAAACTCAAGCTCGAACTGGGCTATGATGATGCCCGGCTGAGCAAGTGGATCGGCAATGACATCGTCTATGTGGAACCGGTTTTCAAAAATACGGTTTCCGAAATTCACTATGCCGACCCCACCATTGAAGTGACCGGTCGGGGGCATTACCTGGATATCTACCGCGTGCCCTTCCGGCAGGTAAAGACCGAGCTGCAAACCTATGTCGAGCTGGCCGGCCAGCCGCCCCTCCAGCATTGCAGTTCCCTGCCGGAGTTGGAAAACCATCCCTGGCCCCAGCCGGATTGGTGGGATTATTCCCGGATCCCCGGTGAACTGGCGAAAAATCATACCAAGGCCACCTACAGCCATAGCCGGGGCTTTTTTGAAATCTCCCATTTCCTGCGCGGCATGGAAGAATTCATGATGGACCTGGCTTTGAACCCCCGGTTTGCCGCCGCCTTGATGGACCATATCGTCGAGTACCTGCTGGAGCGGACCCGCATCATCCTGGAAAAAGGACAGGGCCAATTCACCATCTATGAGTACAATGACGATGTCGCCTCGCAGACCAGCTTATTTATGTCCCCTGATATGTGGCGAAAATTCAATAAGCCGCGCATGGCCAAGTTTTGTGACTTGATTCATTCCCATGGCGCCAAAGTGAAATACCATTCCTGCGGTTCGGTCCGCGCAATTATCCCGGACCTGATCGAAATCGGCGTAGATATCCTCAACCCGGTCCAGCCGCTGGCCCAGGGGATGGACCCCTTCGAGCTGAAACGGTTATTTGGCAAAGATCTGGTTTTTCACGGCGGCGTGGATATCCAGAACCTGCTGCCCAACGCCGCCGCCGTCGAGGTTCGGGAACATACCCGGCGAATGATCGGTCAGATCGGCGAAAATGGCGGCTTCATCCTGAGCGGGTCCCATACCCTCCAGGCGGATATCCCGGTACAAAATATCATCGCTATGCTGGAAGAAGCAAAGAAATAGGCGGGTTAATCCCGCCGGGGATAATGAACCTGTATATCCGATCCTTTGGATGGCCGGCGAACATACAGGGAAAAAATGCCGCCCAGCCCCAGTAAAAGGCTGGTTACCGGCTCCGGAATTTGATGGATAGTGACAGTTTGAACGGGAACCTGAAAACTGACATCATAATCAAACAGGCCGACGGAGGGGCTTCCCTCCGCCAGGGCGGTATAAGTTAGAATGAACCAGTCGCCAGCAATAGGATCGGGACCGGCATAGAGATCAAAACCGGAAGAAAACTCATCTTCCCAAAAATAGGCAACACTATTATGACCGGCAGCGGGTAAATATTCTGCATCGGATAAAACCCCAAAATCTCGATTGGCATCTGTCAGCAAAAGACCTCCATTCCAGTAATCGGCAGCATCGGAACGGACTATACACTTCAGGCTGGCTCCCACGTTAATGTCCCGAAAATCAAATGGCGTCATGCCATCACTTTCAAAGACCAACAAAGATACGTCTCCCCAAGTGACAGAACTGATACTAAAAAAGCATAGGATGAATAAAATGACTTTCATGGTTGGTTTTCTCTGTCTCCAAAATTATCATAAGTATTTTTTTGAATATCAGTTATGAAAATACTCTATCTGGAAAAAACAGGGAATAAGCAGCTGAAAATTAATAGAATAGTGGAAGTGCGCACACATGCCTCTTCTCTCTCCTGTTTCCTCCGTTGAAACTCTCTATATTTTTCTTATAGCATTAATTAGAGCCTTTGTAAAGAAAATTTCCGCTTAAAGAGGGGTCAAAAACGAGGATTTTAATTTTTTTTTCCTAAAAAAATAGAATAAGAAGTCTTTTTTTATCAATCCTGAGCTTTTGTGAACGCCTTAATCGGTACGGGGGGTTAGGGACTGCTTTATTAAGACATCGCAACCTTATGCCGGATCAGCCCCTGGTTTATGAAGTATTTATGCCGCTCTTATCTCCGTAGCAACTGCTTCCTTTACAAATATTTCTGCTGTATTTCTGCAATGGTTTGCATCTTTTTGAAATCACAGATGTTATGCATGGCACGGTTTTGGGTGATAATTCCCATTTCTTCCACGGCGGCCAGCGGATTCAGCCCCCCTGCCACAATAATCCCCACCCTCCCGTGTCCTACCGGAATATCCAGCAACGGCTGATTCGGCTTGCCTGCCATCAAAACACTGCCCAAACCAATGTTTTCAAGTTTAGTGAGGATTTTTTGAGTAGCTTCCAAGGTGACGGTGGGGATTTCCCGGAAACTGGCACCAATGATACCAGTCCCCGTCAAAGCGGCCTGGTGAACGGAGGTCATTTTTCCCTTAATAAAGGTTTCAATCGGGTCGAGAGTAGAACCATCGTAATTAATAATCTGGCTAAAGCGGAGAGGAATTCCTTCGTTCATCTCCAGCAGCCCACCGAAACGGCTTACCATGGTGATTCCGTTTCGCAGGAGCACCCCATTGAGGGTTACGCTGCAAATGGTTCCCACGGCAATCTGGCCCGGCTGGATAAGCATTTCCTGGACCGTCTCCCCCGGTTCAAATATTCGTAAAAACTGGCCCATACCCAGTTTTGCTTTTACAGCCTGGATAATCTCCCCCAGAGCCTGATGGAAAGAGTCCTGCGGCAGAACCGAGACATTCAGAATGATGGTGCCGGTGAGGGTATTTTCGTCAAAATTCATCCGGTAGGTTAGCTCGTCCACCCGGGTGGCGACAAAACCGACCTTATCAATGGCCACACCAATCTCCAGTTCCTGCTGGCCGGTCTTGGTGATAATCCGGCCGCGTCGGCCCAGATTGATAGTCAAACCTGCCTCGTCAGCCAGGCTGAGATAGTTGCGGACCATCCGTTCCTGCAGGTCGATTCCCCATTCACCCAGGCATCGGCTGATGGCGGCACTGCCCATCGGTTTGTTATTCCGCTGTATAACTTTGAGAATCGCTAAAATTTTTCGTTTAGTATTAATATCCATTTCCGGACCATTTATTACACCTGTCAGGTTTGTTTTTCCAGTATTTTATACGGCAATACGGCAAACCATCGTTATGCTAACTCCCCATTTTATAGCCAAGAATGCAAAATACAACCGGCAAAATTGCCGTATAATAAAATATTTTATTAAACTTGATATTATACAACAAAAATACGGAAACGAGAGAATACACTATAAAAAACCATCTCAAGATGAAAAATCTTGGCAAATTTACAGTTGCTTTTTAATCCGTTTTCTGGTATTATCCGGCATGTGATTGCCCGATAGTGTATTGAAGTAGGCGAGAAGTTGATTTTAATTTTTGCGAATTGGAGATTGAAATGTCCAGGTATGTTGAGAGTGTGTTGGAAGTGGTAAAAAACCGCAATGCCGGCGAGCCGGAGTTCCATCAGGCGGTACAGGAAGTTTTGGATTCGCTGCGTCCGGTGTTCAGCCGGCATCCGGAATTCGAAGCATCCGGGCTGCTGGAGCGGATTGTGGAGCCGGAACGGCAGATCTTCTTCCGGGTTCCCTGGCAGGATGATCATGGCAAGGTTCATGTGAACCGGGGTTTCCGGGTGGAATTTAACTCCGCTTTGGGTCCCTATAAGGGCGGGATACGGTTTCATCCGTCGGTTTACATCGGGATTATCAAGTTCCTGGGATTTGAGCAGATTTTCAAGAACTCGCTGACTGGCCTGATGATGGGCGGTGGCAAGGGAGGCTCGGATTTCGACCCAAAGGGCAAATCGGACTCCGAAATCATGCGTTTCTGCCAGAGTTTCATGAATGAATTATACCGTCATATCGGTGCAGATACCGACGTCCCCGCCGGGGACATCGGTGTGGGCGGTCGTGAGGTTGGTTTTATGTTCGGCCAGTATAAGAAGCTGACCGGTCTGTTTACCGGTGTTTTGACCGGTAAAGGACTGGATTACGGCGGATCGCTGGTGCGGACGGAAGCTACCGGCTATGGAACGGTCTATTTCTGTGAAGAAATGCTCAAAAAACGCGGCACTTCCTTCGAAGGCAAGACCGTCGTGGTCTCCGGTTCGGGTAATGTGGCTATTTACGCCCACGAAAAAGCCACCCAGATGGGTGCCAAAGTGGTCGCCATGTCCGATTCCAATGGTTATATCTATGACAAAGACGGGATCGATTTGAACCTGGTAAAACAACTTAAGGAAGTGGAACGCAAACGCATTAAAGAATATGTCAAAGAGCACAAAAATGCCGCCTATTCGGAAGGCTGCAACGGGATTTGGAGTATTAAATGCGATGTGGCTTTGCCTTGTGCGACCCAGAATGAGCTGGATGGTGCTGCGGCCAAGACGTTAATCAAGAACGGCTGTATTGCGGTAGCGGAAGGGGCAAATATGCCCTGTACGCCGGATGCGGCGAAAGCCTTTGTGGATAATAAGGTATCCTTTGGTCCGGGGAAAGCCGCCAATGCCGGCGGTGTAGCGACCTCCGGGCTGGAAATGGCGCAAAATTCCCAGCGGATGAAATGGACCTTCGAAGAGACGGACCTGCAGTTGCACCGGATTATGGTCAATATTTACAATTCTGCCAAAGAAGCGGCGGATGAATATGGTACGCCGGGCAATCTGATCAACGGTGCCAATATTGCCGGCTTTATGAAGGTGGCCCGGGCGATGATGGCCCAGGGACTGGTATAATTCACAAGTACCCAACCGACTATGGACCAGGCAGGAGCAATACGTTCCTGCCTGGTTTTTTTGTGGCTGG
>JAKJEP010000033.1:12435-16220 GCA_022705365.1 Planctomycetota bacterium
GGCGGAGGATTATCAGCTATTTATCGAGCCGTATGTTCAATTTGCGTTGGGGCGGGGCAAGGATCTGATATATTTCCGGTTTGCCCGCCATGCGCCGCTGGTGCAGGCAGCGCCGGGGGTGCAGAGGATTGAACTGAATCCGGAAGAGGGCTTTGAAACCTTTGTAGATGGAGTTCATTCGGTGATTCGCCGGAACCGGCGAGGCTCGTATTATGTATTCGATTGTTTGTCGGACCTGGCCCAGTACTGGTACAGCGACCAGATGCTGGGCAATTTCTTCATGCTGACCTGCCCCTATCTGCTGGACGTAGAGGCAATCGCTTATTTTGCTCTGTATCGCAATTTTCATTCGTTTCATACTACGGCACCGATTCTGGAAACCACCCAGATTTTTTCCGAGGTGTACCGGCATAGCGGCAAGATTTATATCCAGCCAATCAAGGTGCTGCACCGGTATTCGCCGACCATGTATATGCTGCATGCGTGGGAGGGGGATCATTTTCTGCCGGTGACGCAGAGTGCGACGATTTCGGATGTCCTGACGTCGGTGCCTTGGCTGCAGTTGTCCAGTTCGGAATATGAGCTGGGGGTGTGGAACCGGACCTTTTTTGAGGCGGAGGAGGTGCTGTATGCCATCCGTAAGGGGGATATTACCCCGGAGGAGGCAAAAGAGCCGATGCGCCGGCTGATCCGGATGGCCATCAGCCGGGATGAGCGGGTTTCCAAGCTGGTGGAGAAATATCTGTCACTGGAAGAATTGCTGGCGGTCGGCCGGCGGATCATCGGGACCGGACTCATCGGAGGCAAGACGGTGGGGATGCTGCTGTCCCGGGCGATTCTGCGGCAGTCGGATGAGCGATGGGCGAAGGTGCTGGAGCCGCATGATTCGTTTTATATCGGTTCGGATGTGTTTTACACCTTTCTGGTGAAAAACGGCATCTGGTGGGAGCGGGAGCGACAGAAGGACAACGCCCGTTTTCTGGAAGGCTCGGCCCGTGCCCGGCAGCGAATGCTGGTAGGAGTGTTTCCGGATTATGTGGAGAAGGAAATCAACGACCTGCTGGATTATTTCGGGCAGTCGCCGTTCATTGTCCGGTCCAGTTCCCTGCTGGAGGATAATTTCGGCAATGCGTTTGCTGGCAAGTATGAGAGCGTGTTTTGCGTGAATCAGGGTCCGCGGGACAAGCGACTGGAAGATTTCAAAACGGCGATCAAAACTATTTATGCCAGTTCGATGAGTGAGAAGGCGCTGACGTACCGGTTTCATCGCGGCCTGCTGGACCGGGATGAGCAGATGGCCCTGCTGGTACAGCGGGTATCGGGGCAGTATTACGATCGGTTGTTTATGCCGCAGATTGCGGGAGTAGGATTTTCGTTTAATCCGTTTGTCTGGAATGAGAGTATCGATCCGCGGACGGGGGTGCTGCGCCTGGTGTTCGGCCTGGGCACGCGGGCGGTGGATCGCCGCGATGACGATTACACGCGGATCGTGGCCCTGAATGCCCCCCAGTTGCGGCCGGAGTCCAGCCAGGGGGAGCGGCGGCAATATACGCAGAAGAAGGTGGATGTGCTGGATTTCGACGCCAATCAACTGGTCCCGTATGATTTTCAGGAGGTAATCCGGCGGAATCCTGATCTGCCGGTGGATTTGTTTGCCTCGCGCGATCCGGAACTGGAGCAGATGATCCGGGAACGGGGGCGAAAAGATATATTTCCGTGGACCCTGACCTTCGATAAGCTGCTGACCCGGACGGGCTTCGTCGAGGATATGCGGAAGATGCTCCGGACCATTTATCAGGCGTATGATTATCCGGTGGATATCGAATTCACGTGTAACTTTTTCGATGAGGAGATTTATAAGATTAACCTCGTCCAGTGCCGGCCGTTCCAGGTGAAAGGCGGGGGCAATGTCCCCGAGCCGCCGCAGGATATTCCGCAGTCGGATTTGATTTTGAAGGCGCACGGGGCAATCATCGGGCAGAGCCGGTTCAGTGAGGTGGACTGGTTTGTGTATGTGGTGCCGGCGGCGTACAGCCAACTGCCGCTGCGAGACCGTTATATGGTGGCGAAACTGATCGGGCAGTTAATGCATGTAGAGAGTTTGTATCAGGGTAAAACCATCATGCTGCTGGGGCCGGGCCGCTGGGGAACCACTTCACCGGAGCTGGGGGTGCCCATCTCGTTCTCGGATATCAATACTGTTTCCATTTTGTGCGAGATTGTCGCGATGCGGACGGACCTGGTGCCGGATGTTTCGCTGGGAACCCATCTGTTCAGCGATCTGGTGGAGATGGATATTCTGTATATGGCACTCTTCCCGGAGAAGGAGAATAATTATTGGAATGAGGCATTTTTGGAGAGGCAGCCGAATTTGTTGGAAACGTTTCTGCCGGAGGAAAAACAGTGGGCCGGCGTGGTGCGGGTCATCGACGGGAGGCAGCAGGCATGGATCAATGCCAATACGCTCAAGCAGCATGTGGTTTGTTATTGTAAAAACAAATAGCCTCAATAAGCGAATTTCTGACGGAACTGCCAAAAGTCGATATTGACCTCCAAAAACCGCTCTGACTCCCCAATAACAGGGGCCGACGAGCTTTTGACGCTTGCGTCTTATTTGATCCGGTCTCAAACCAGCCTTATTGCCAAGCTAACGATTTTTGGAAAATATCCATCTTAAAAATTCCGCCGCTCGACCGGCAAAATATTTCTAACCTCCACTTTCGGAAACCATCTTATGGGACACTGCAAACGTTATGGATTGGAATTGCTTTATAGATTTCTTGCTTGACAATATGACATAACTTAATCATTATTAAACCGGTTACTTTGTATTTTCAACACCAGGGGGCAGGAGAGCGAAAGGATGCGGTCACGAAGTTTTCTTTTATTGATGGTTTCCGTACTTTGTCTGGGATTTTCCAATTTTGCACAAGTGCAGGCGGATTCTGTACATAGCAGTCAGGTGCTTCCGCTGGATGGTGCGGATTGGCTTTTGGCGACCGACCCGGACAACAGCGGCCGGGACCAGCAGTGGTATAACCAGCCCCAACCCCAGGCTAAACAAGTCAAAGTACCCTGGGTCATTCAGGTAACCTTCCCGGAATATCACGGGGTGGCGTGGTACTGGAAGGAATTTGATGTGCCGGGTAATTCGAGCGAGCAGGGTCGGTATATCCTGCGGTTTTGGGCGGTGGATTACAAAGCCGAAGTCTGGGTCAACGGCAAAGAGGTCGGCAGCCATGAAAATGGCGAGACCCCCTTTGAACTGGATGTCACTCATGCGGTTAAGACCGGCAAGAAAAATCTGATGGCGGTACGAGTACTGAATCCGACCCATCAGCCGATCGACGGGATCGTTCTGAATGAAACCCCCCACCGTAATAAAGTCATACCCTATAGTGCCGGCGGTTCCTACAATCACGGCGGGATCGTCGATTCGGTCGAACTGCTGGTGGTCCCGGCGGTACGGATTGTGGATGTCTTTGCCCAGCCGGATATGCACACCGGCAAAATCAAGGTCCAGGCCACCCTGCGGAATGCCGGCGAGAAAACCGTGGAAGCAAAATTGAGTTTTACCGTGGCACCGGCGGCCGGCGGGGAGACGATTGCGATAGCATATCAGGAAAAGAAAGCAGCGGCTGGCGATACCATGCTGACGCAGGAACTGACCGTAAAGAATCCCCGGCTGTGGGAACTGAACGATCCGTTTCTCTATCGGGTGACGGTGAACGCGGAGGTGGATAAATATGATTCGCTCGATGAATATGCCGTCAAATGCGGCTTCC
>JAKJEP010000340.1:0-293 GCA_022705365.1 Planctomycetota bacterium
TATGCCCGCCCAGCACCAGCTCCAGCGTGGAATTCTTCAATTCCGAATGCAGGGGATTGATGACAAATTCATCGTTAATTCTGCCGATCCGCACCGCCGCCAGCGGGCATTCAAAGGGAACATCCGAAATCGCCAGCGCGGCGGAAGACCCGATCATTGCCAGAATATCCGGATCATTCTGCTGATCGGCGGACAAAACCAGACACTGAATCTGGACTTCATTCATAAATCCTTTGGGGAACATGGGCCGAATGGGCCGATCGATCAGCCGCATCGTTAATATTTCCTTGTTG
>JAKJEP010000340.1:303-4022 GCA_022705365.1 Planctomycetota bacterium
CCCGTTTGATAAAGCCGCCGGGGAATTTGCCCGCCGCGGATGTTTTTTCCCGGTAATCCACTGTCAGGGGGAAAAAATCTATCCCTTCCCGCGGTTCCGCCGACACCACCGTCGCCAGAACCATCGTGTCGCCATACCGGACTACCACTGCCCCGCTGGCCTGCTTGGCAAATTTCCCCGTTTCAATCGATAACATTCGTCCCGCTATTTGTCGTTCCACTTTTCGTACCATAGACATCTCTACTTACCTGCTTCCTGCATTCCTGCTTCTTTTTCCGACTACCGACAAGTCCAATATCAACACATATCACCTAATGAATTACTCATTGAGTATACAACAAACCTTCTCTCTTCCCGTTGAATCCCACACAGAAGAAACCCCATGCCAACGTCGAGCCGCATTCGTAAATACGAATTTTTCACTATTTACGCAAACCCAGCCGGCTGATGATCGCGCTGTATCGGGACCGGTCATTCTGCGAAAGATATTTCAACAAGCTGGAGCGGCGTCCGACCATTTTCAACAGGCCGCGGCGGGAAGCATAATCCTTCTTATGGATCTTCAAATGCTCCGTCAGTTCGGTGATACGATTGGTTAATACTGCAATCTGTACTTCCGGGGAGCCTGTATCTCCATCATGCGTTGCAAAATCGTGAATTACACCTTGTTTTTTCTCTTTCGTAATCATCTTCGTTCCTTCCCCAGCCGCTCCGAACAACGGAACCGGCCAGTAATAGAAGCCTTATTCATTACACGCCAAACGGATACCTTCATTATCGGCTACTCTGCCGCAGTTTGGCCACTGGCAAAACTATAACCATTCCCCGGAAAATTGCAACAAAAATCTTAATTCATTGCAAATTATGCACTTACGGCAATCAAGATTCGCCCGTCATTTTCGCTGGCAACCTGCCACTTTGGCGGTACGGTCAAAAAATCCTCTACCGGCCAATCCCCACCCAGCATCATCCGCAGCAGACGCAGATCCCCGGATATCTGTTCAAAACTCAATTTACGGTCAGCCGCCTCCCGGCGGGCTAATTCGGCGTACTCCGGATCCAGAGGCAATCCCATGTCAATATAGGTAATTCGCTGGTAATTATTCTGCCAGGCGCCAAGGGTTTGTAAAATATATTGGGCATTTTCTTCCCCGTATTTGGCCACATATTCCTGGTAGGTACGGTCCAGCCCCAGCTGACCCATGACGGTGCTGGAGGGGTCATCGGGGTGGTATCCTCCCCGTTCGGTCCAGCCGGTAGTACGAAAATAGGAGCCGGGATGGGAAAAAAAGTATTTTTCATAAGCCTCTTTGGAACCGAAGAAAAAAGTAATGCAGTCGTGGGCACGGGGAATGATAAGGGGTACTTCGGGAGCGCGCAGGCCGGCCACCCCGTCGTTGCAGCGGGCATAACCCAGGAGAATGGCTTCATAATCCCTTGTGTCTATGGCGTTTATCTTTTCCTGCAGGTGGGTGAGCATTTTTTCTTTCCCCATGTCATGCAGGCCTTTTTCCAAAAATTCAACATCCACAATATGGGCAGACTGAGAGGCCAGGAGGCAGGCTTCGCGGTAGATAATCTCGCAGGCGAGAAGTTTAAAACGGCGTTTGTTCGCAAGCGGAATACTGGTGGACCATGACTTTTCTTCAAATATTGCTTTTCCGTTTTTCATATATCAATTTTAGAACAGAAACTGCAAATTATGCCTCTCAAAATGATTTTTGTTCGAAAAATCATTTCTTTTCACCTGACAAGCACTCTCGTAACCACAATTTTTAATCCGGTAAAATGGTAATGATAAATTCATGGTTTTCCCCATCGAAATCAATTTTCAGGACGCGTCCGTCGATGGGGCAGAAATAAAGCTGGCCGCTGCCATCGGTCTTTTGTCCGAGAATCTGATTTTTGCGAACGGTTTGCCCTGCCCGGACCCCTGTGCCCTGTGTAGCATTGACTCGTAATTCTATTTCAGACATAATGCACCTCTATTGACGAACTGCCAAAAGTCGATATTGTCATCCAAAAACTCACTCTGGCTCTCCAATAACAAGGGATCGAAGAGCTTTTGACGCTGGCGTCTATATTACTCGCGGACTTTTGGGAATTCCCTGATCCCCATGGCCCTGGCGATCTTCCTGGCCACCTCGGTATTATCCATAACTCCTGTGAAAAGCTCCGATCCGGGACCGAATGCATACACCGGCACATCCGCCGCGCTGTGCCCGCCGCCGCCCCATTTCACTTCTTCACCCAAATTGGCAAGTCCGCCGGTTTCATGGTCCGCCGTTACCACCACCAGCGTATGTTTATCGTGTAAGGCAAACACAGCCGCCTCTCTCACCGCCAGATCAAAAAGCAGCGTCTGCTTCACGCTGTTTTCCGGATTATTGGCATGACAGGCCCAGTCGATCTGGCTGCCCTCCACCATCAGGAAGAAACCCCGATTTTTCTCCCCGCCGAAAAAAGGACAAACAGTGCCGTTTTTCTTATTCCTGCTCAATAATTGAATTGCCTTCCGTGTCATTTGACCGATACTCGGTTCCGGAGAAAAGGTGGTAAGAGAGCTATCCTGAAACAGACCAAGTACATACGGACCTTCCGCTTCCTCCATTTGCTGGAGATCGGTAACGATCCGATACCCCTTTTCTTTCGCTTCTGCCAGCAAATCTCGTTTATCCTGGCGGTTCTCGGCCAGCCAATGGCTCCGGCCTCCTCCCAACAAAACCTGAATATCGTGTTCCAGAATCTGGGCCGCTATTTCCTGTTCTTTCCCCCGGTCATTTATGTGGCTGCCGAAGGCCGCCGGCGTAGCATGGCTGATCGTCGAAGTTGCCACCAACCCCGTTTTTTTGCCCATCTCCTGCGCCGCCTCCAAAAGGTTCCGATAGGGCTTTTGGTCTGGATCCATACCGAGCATGCCGTTGTTGGTCTTTATCCCGCAGGCAAGGGCCGTTCCTCCCGCGGCAGAATCCGTAACCGGACTATTGGCCGATTGGGTTTTTGCGAAGCCGGTTACCGGAAATTTCTCCATATACAGCTTTCCCGCCGCACCAACCGCCTTGCGTCGGGCTATCTGTACCTGGACAGGCCCCATCCCATCCCCGATCAGAAATATGACATTCTTCGCCTTTCGGCTAAAACCCTTCTGCTTATAAACCTCGTTGGTTTCTGGTCCT
The DNA here is from genome assembly GCA_022705365.1 of Planctomycetota bacterium. Taxonomy (GTDB): domain Bacteria; phylum Planctomycetota; class Phycisphaerae; order Sedimentisphaerales; family SM23-30; genus JAKJEP01. Next base: position 3,480 of record JAKJEP010000340.1, read on the forward strand.
CGGTAAAAACGGATATCGCTGACATCCTCGGTTACATCCCCGTAATTATATTGGGTATAATCCGTCTTGCTTTCTCCCCGGTTCACACCCGTCAAACCGAAAACCAGCCCGAAAATCAGCCATAATCGAAATATAAACACGCAATCTATCCTTTCTGTAACTGTAAGCATTGTGGATTTTACGCTGCTTGCCTCTGCCTGCCAGACAAGCTTCGTTTCCAGCGTCAGGGTAATCATAGTGGTTTACTTACGAATTGCAAGAAGTTTTGACTGGCATCTGGCCAATAAAAGACCTGTTCTTGACTTCTACTATTCCGCCGCCTACCCCCCCAAACGCCCCCGGCCAGCCGCCCTCCCCCTCAATCATCCCGTCCACCTCCTCCATCACCCGGATCGTCTCCCCCAGTGCCACTACCATCTTCTGATAATGCCGGATATCCTCATACCCCAGCTTTCGCCCGCGCCGGTCCTTCAGCCACTTCTCGCACACCTGGTACCCGCCCACCGGAAACGCCCATACCTCCGGCCTCACCCCCTCGAAATA
>JAKJEP010000341.1 GCA_022705365.1 Planctomycetota bacterium
ACCAGCCCCGGAAAGTATATCTGGAAAAATCCCGCGTCCATGTCGGCCTCAGCCGTTACGCCCTCGAGGCGGACAAGATTATCAATCTGCCCAAATTCAAAACCCATCAGCAACTGGCGGCCACCTTTGCCGTGAAGAATATGTTCGGCTGCGTGTCGGGCAAGGCCAAGCCGGTCTGGCATTACAAAAAAGGCGGCAGCGATTACAAATTCTGCAAGCTGCTGATCGGCATCTACCAGAAACTCCAGCCGGTGCTGACGATTATCGACGGGATTGAAGCGATGGATGGACCCGGGCCGATCAACGGGCGAACCCGCCGGCTCGGCTGGCTGATCGGCGGGACCGACCCGATGGCCTGCGAGACGGTCTGCTGTGAGCTGATCCGGCTGAATCCCGAGGACCTGCCCATGCTCCGCACCGCCCGACGTATGAATTTCGGTACTACCGACCTGAATCACATCCAAATCCTCGGCGACAATTACCGGGATCACCTCTGCACCGATTTTCAATTCGCCCAGCTAATCCCCATCCGGTTTTCCCTGTACCGCATTATAAAAAGCAAAACGAAACAAATATTGATTTTGCTAAGTAGAAAGGTGCGTTTAACCTGAGGCGGAACGAAGATAAGTATTAGAAATGGCAATGGGTTATCGACGAAAATCATGTTTTTATCGGCCAGCCGATAATAATCTATCGAATGGAAATTTGGGGATTTATCCCCGAAATATTCTTGTGTCCAGCCGTGTTAACCGATACCTTATATAGAGTGATAATCTAAAATAAAAGCATATTTTGCGATTAATTTGCAAAAATAGCGGTAATATTGTGAGACAAATCAAATGTTAGTCGAATTTCGCGTAAAAAATTTCCGCTCTTTTCGGGACGAGCAAGTGCTTAGTCTTGTCGCAAGCAGTGATGCAACATTAGAGGATAATTGTGTTAACCAGGACAAATTGCGACTCTTAAAAGCTGTTGGTATTTACGGTCCCAATGCCTCGGGGAAAAGCAATCTCATTAAGGCAATAGATCTTATGAGAGATATTGTTTTAAAATCAGCAAATTATGAACCAGGCAAGAAACTACCAGTCCAACCATTTTTATTAGATGATGAATCAAGTAAAGAGCCAAGTTCATTTGAGGTTACTTTTTATCACGAGGATACGAGGTTTCAATATGGCTTTTCCGCAACGAAGGAACGTATTCAAGAAGAATGGCTGCTGGCGTATCCCAAAGGACGAACGAGAGATAATGCGCAAACATGGTTCCATAGATCCATCAATAAAGAAACTTTCATTTGGAAATTCGGTTCATTTTTGAAAGGGGAAAGAGAAAGCCTGAAAGATAAAACCAGAGATAATGCTTTATTTCTTTCGGTGTCGGCGCAGTGGAATAATAAACAATTAACTACGGTGTATAACTGGTTTACGGATAAATTACGAATTATTCCAGCTAAAGATAAGGTGTTGTATTTCAGGCCAGTTACAGCTGAATTGCTATATAGTGCTGAAAAGTCAGAGAATATTAAAAAGATATTTTATGAGTTTGTAATATCTACTTTGCACCATGCAGATTTAGGAATACATGGAGTAAACGTTGAAAAAGTCAAAATAGATAAAAACAAAATTAAATTCATCGAAGAAATTCCCAATGAGATACAAGAAAAACTGCTAAAACACTTGGAGAAAACTCCTCCATTAAAAGTAGAAATGTTTCATTTAAATCCCCATACGAATACGGATGTTTCATTTCTACTGGAAGAAGAATCGGATGGAACGCAGCGGTTTTTTCAGCTATTAGGCCCATGGTTAGAGGCAGTGAGTAAGGGATATACGGTGTTTATTGATGAGTTGGAAGCAAGCCTGCATCCGCTTCTTACGCGGGAATTAATAAAATTTATTCAAGATCCGGCAAATAATAAAACCGGGGCACAGTTAGTATTCGCCACCCATGATGTAACGCTGCTAGACCCGGAATTATTCCGTCGGGATCAGATATGGTTTACAGAAAAAGAAAGAGGCGGGGATACGAAGCTGTATTCCATGTCGGATTATAAAGAACGGAAACCAAGAAAAGGGGAAGCGATGCAGAAAGGATATTTGGCGGGCCGGTATGGAGCCATTCCCATTCTGGAGGCATTCAGTATTCCCCATGGTTAAATCACGCACGCGAAAAGATCTGAAACGCCGCTTACCCTATAAAAAACCCAATAAGATAGAGCTTATTGTTTGTGAGGGATCAAGCACGGAACCATCTTATTTAAATGGGTTAATCCGGCAATTGCAGTTACGGGCTGTTAAAATTGATGTTATTAGTTCGCCTGATTCTAAACCGGTTGCCGTGATTGAGCGGGCTTTAGCCAAAAAGGAAGAGATGAAAAAGCTTGCTATTCCCTATGAAAAAGTATGGTGTGTTGTCGATGTAGAGATACCTCCGCATAGTACGCTTGATGAAGCCTGGGAAAAAGCGAAGGAGATAGATAGGTTGGAACTAATCTTGACGAATCCGTGCATTGAATACTGGTTTCTTCTGCATTTCAAACAACATACGGAGCCATTTGCTAATACGGAAGATGTTATGGCAGAACTGAAAGCCGTTCATCCGTCGTATAAAAAAAGCCGTATTGATTTTGACATTCTTTATCCGCATACCGCTACCGCCATTGCAAATTCCAGGGATGTATTACAAGAAAAAAGGATTGGCGATGATTTGAGGAATCATAATCCTTCTACCCATATGCATAAAATTGTTGAACACCTGCAAAACGTGGGGCGGAATTAAATAAAGGTATTCGGAACATTTGTTTTCTGCTCCTGCTGTAGGGATTTATGTAGATATTATTACCTTTTTTTGAGTGGTTGTTTTGATGAGAGAAGTACTCGAATATGGTTGAATTACTGGCACCGGTACGAGATGAAGTGTCGTTTGTGGCGGCGGTGGAGGCGGGGGCGGATGCGGTGTATCTGGGGCTGGGGGAGCTGAATATGCGGGTTCGGTCCAGGGGGATTGAGCCGGAGAAGTTGGGGAAGATCGTGCAAAAGGCCCACCGGCGGAAAGTCAAGGTGTATGTCACGCTGAACACCATCGTGTATGATGAAGAGCTGGAGCGGCTGGACCAATTGCTGGCGGTGGTCAAAGAAGCCAAAGCAGATGCTGTCATCGGCTGGGACCTGGCGGTAGTCCAGAAGGCCAAAAGCCTGGGGATCCCGATTCATATTTCGACCCTGGCCAACATCTCCAACAGCCAGGCCGTCCGGTTTTACGAAAATCTTGGGATTAAGCGGCTGGTCCTGGCCCGCGAGCTAAGCCTGGAACAGATCCGGCAGATTAAAAAGAATACCCCTCTCGAGATCGAGGTTTTCGGGCATGGTGCGCTGTGCGTTTCCATCTCCGGCCGTTGCTTCCTCTCGGAGCATTTGTTCGGGCGGTCTGCCAACCGGGGCGACTGTCTTCAGCCGTGCCGGCGGGAATATATCATCCTCGACAAAGAGACCGGCGACGAACTGTCGCTGGGCAATCATTATATCCTCAGCCCCAAGGACCTGTGCACCCTGCCGATTCTGGACCAACTGATCGAGGCGGGGATTGATTCGCTGAAAATCGAGGGCCGCAGCCGCGCGCCCGAATACATCCAGACCGTTGTCCGCGTTTATCGGCAGGCTATCGACGCGGTGGCTGACGGCAGCTTTAATCGGGAACGGGTGGCCGGCTGGGTGGCGGAGGTGAGCAAGGTTTACAACCACGGCTTTTCCACCGGTTTTCTGATGGGCCGGCCGGGACCGCAGGATTGGAATGACCGCTATGGCAGCCGGGCCACCCGCCGGAAAATCCACATCGGCAAGATCCTTAACTACTATAAGAAAACGCATATTGCCTATCTCCAGGTGGAATCCAATCCTCTGAAGGTGGGAGATGTCATCCAGATCCACGGACCCACCACCGGCATTGTGGAATGCACCATTCCGCAGATGCGGAATGAGGGCCAGCATCCGATTTCCGCCGTAGAAAA
>JAKJEP010000342.1 GCA_022705365.1 Planctomycetota bacterium
GTACCCCAAAACACCCAATACCAGCTAAAGTCTTTTGTTTACACATAGTTACAATCCTCTCTAATCTATTGACACATGCTTTTTATCCATTTTACATACCTGCGAGACAGTTACGGGCCGTCTATTCTATATAGACGCCCAGCTTCGCCTGCGGTTTCGTAAAAGGTATGTAAAATACCGCCAAAAATCAGATTCCGATACAAACGGTCAAATCCCGCGATCGGCTTCATCGTTTGTTTCGACGGCTTCCACCTCATCTTCGATTTCGCCCACGGTAATGGAGGTGGTTTCCAGAATTCCGTCGATCCGCCGACGAACCAGCGGCAGCATGGGAACATGGGGGATGCGGCGGAGTTCTTTGCGGCCGGTGGAGTCAAAAATAATCAGGTCACCCGACAAGCATAGCAGCAGCTCAAAAAAGTCCGGATAGCTGGTGCGGACCCGTTTGGCCCCGCGCGCCAGCGAATCGTCCATGCGGCCGAACTGGTAGTGCTCGAATTCGTTGTGGGTAATCCGCCACTTGGAATTAATCCGGGTCCCCAGCCACATGATGAAAAACAGGACCAGCAGGACGATGCTGACCATCAGGCCCAGACTGCGGGAATAGGCCGGATCCAGATTCACCAGCAAATCGTAGATCCGGGAGAAAATCCGGATGCTTTTAACGTCGCGCAGCCAGAGAACCAGAATCCAGAAGCCGCCGATGACCACCAGCCAGAAAACCGTGAAATTGCGGTTCAGATCGATGCCCATAGTGATGACCACCACGATCAGGGTGATGCCCCAGATCCAGGCCAGGGTTTCCGGCGAAGCCCACTGCTGGCGGTCCAGCAGCCAGAGCAGGAATCCCATGAAAATCAGCGGCCAGCAAAACAGAAACTTGGGATACGTATAGAACACCACTTCATGCTTTCGTCTTTCCTGTACCTGACTGATTTTCCGTGCTACCCATTTCGCCATCGTATTTGCTCCTGCAAACGGTTTGTGACCCTGGATTCTATACCTGCTTCCCGCGGCGGTTCAGGCCGCGCCGTTCCTGTTCTCTGGTAGATTGTCGAAGCAGATGGACGGATTTGCAAGAAAAAACTGCCGCCAAAAGAGCATGAAAAATGACGGAACCGCCAAAAGTCGATCGTGTCATCCCCAATCAGCTCTGGCTCTCCCATAACAAAGGGTCGAAGAGTTTTTAACGCTGGTGTCAAAAATGTCTTGATTTTACGGCGCCAACAGGTATAATAACGGAATGTTAACAGATAATATTCTTTCCCTCATCGGCAACACTCCCCTGATCCGCCTGCGGGGGCAGAACATCTACGCCAAGGCGGAATTTCTCAATCCGGGCGGCAGCATCAAGGACCGGGTGGCCGTGGCCATGATCGAGGGGGCCGAACGGGTCGGCCGGCTCAAACCCGACTCCATCATTGTCGAGCCAACCTCCGGCAATACCGGCATCGGCATCGCCCTGGTCGGCCGCCTCAAAGGCTACCCCGTCCGCATCGTCATGCCAGAAAATATGTCCCAGGAACGGAAAAAACTGATCAAGGTTTTGGGGGCGGATTTGATTTTAACCCCGGCGACAAAAAGCCTTCCCGGGGCCGTGGAAAAGGTCCGCCGGCTCGCCGCCGAGGATCCCCGGGTCTTCGTCCCGCAGCAATTTGAAAATCCCGACAATCCCCGCGTCCATTACGAAGAAACCGCTCATGAACTCTGGCGGCAAATGGCGGGAGAAATCGATTGTTTTGTAGCCGGCGTCGGCAGCGGCGGCACCCTGCAGGGAATCGGGAAATTCCTGAAAGAACAGAAACCGGACGTTCACATCGTCGCGGTCGAACCCAAGGACGTATCGGCCCTGCTGGGCCATGAGCCGGGCCTCCATCAGATTCAGGGCATTGGCGATGGTTTCATCCCTGCCGTCCTGGATGTCTCCCTGATTGATGAGGTGATCGAAGTCACCGATGACGACGCCATCGAAACCACCCGGCAACTGGGCCGGGATTTTGGTCTGCTGGTCGGCATCTCCTCCGGGGCCAATGTCTGGGCCGCTCGCCAACTGTCCACCCGCCTTAAAGGCAATATCGCCACCGTTCTGCCCGACCGGGCCGAACGCTATTTCAGCACGTCGTTGTTGTAGCCGGAAAATCGCTCCCCTTCCCGTTCCCGGTCCAACAAAACGCGAGGATGGGCCGTTTTACGGATAGACCAGGTCAAACATTTCAGTGAAATAACGCTTGGTTTCCTTCTCTTCCTCGGCGGAAAGCTTTTCCTGATCCGGCATATGGTTGATATACGACAGATCTTCCTCGCCGAAGGATTGCACCGTGATATCACTCCTTTCACCCAGATAAAAAGGCGTTTCCAGCGACCCCCTGCCAATCGGAAAGCCGTTGGAATCGAAGGCCACGATGATTTCCGGGGCAAACGGATTTTTAGGATTGTGGTGGGTCACAATGGCCTGCTGCCCGTTGCCCAGCTTCAATTTCGCCCCAATTGGAAACGGCTGCAGAAAACTGGCGAAAATCTTTAGGATAATCGGATCGTAAAACCGGCGATACGTGCCAAAAACCATTTCGTGCAGCGCCTGGAGCGGCGATTTGGCCCGCTGATAGCGTTTCTGGGCCGTCGCGGCGCAAAAGGCGTCCGCCACCCGGATGATCCGGGCAAAAAAATGCATCTCCTTGCCCTTCCGCCCTTCCGGGTAGCCGCTGCCGTCCTGATTTTCGTGATGCTGCCGGACAATCTGCCGGATCAATGGATCGATGGAACTGGGCAGCATGGAAGCGCCGTTCTCCGGATGCTCCCGGATCATCTGCTTTTCCTCGTCCGTGAGCGGACCGTTCTTTTTGTACAATTCCTCGATGCTGATCATGCCCAAATCGTGCAGAAAGGATGCCGCCGCCAGCGGCGCCAGACTGATGCCCGGCCCCGTTTCGCGGCCGCCCCGCAGATAGTTCTGCAGGGTATTGCCGATCAGCATACTCAGGTAAAATACGCTGGCCGAATGCTCCTGCATAAAACTGTCCCATGATTTGCTTTGCTTCAGCACCGCCAGAACGGCCGGGTTGTCCACTAGGAAATGAACCAGGTCGCGAACGGTATGCTCCATGCCCGCCAGATTCTCCGCCGACAGGGATACCTGGGACTGGATCAGCCCGTCCACCTTTTGCAGGATTTTAGTGAGGTAGCCCCGCACCTGGTAACAGGCCCCCTCATCGTAGGAATCGTTATAAAAATCCACCACCTCATCCAGCAGCGGATCAAAAATGTAAATCATCCGCCCTGGAATCTTCTCCTGCAGGTTCGTAATGTCGTCCCCGGTCAAAAAATGCCCGCCGGGCAGCAGATACCGGCAGTTGTATTCGATATGCTTGGCCACGCACATACCTGGTTTGAGGTCCAGAACCGGTAGCAGAATGGGCATAGCATACTCCTTTCCCGTGTGGAAACGCCCGCGACCGGCGCTGCCATAGCTTGATTTACAACACCGTCCGCCAGATACTTTTCATCTCTCTATGGGAATAGTCCCTGTTTTAACAGTCACCAAAGGATGGGCATCCAAACAACCCGCTGAATCATACAGCAAATGTGTTTTCGGATGGGTGAACCCAAATCTTCTTTTTATGTCCTTTTTAACTGCATTTCTGGCATCGGCGAAAATCGCAGGAAAATTCAATAAAATTTCCCAAATATCCCAAAATAGGAAAAAAAGTGTCCCGCCGGCTAAAATCCATACCTAACTCGTTATATATGCGGCAGATAAGGAATATCCGGCCGTGCCCCTGCGCTTCTGCTGCCCCCTCTCTATTGTTACCATAACGTATAAATATGACGGAACCGCCAAAAGTTGATATGGACATTCGAAAACGGCTCTGGCTCACCTAAAACAAGGGGTCGGAGAGCTCTGGACGCTGGCGTCAAATATAGGGCAAAAGACCGAGGATAGTGGCGGGCTAGGGCAAGCCCGCACAATTCGCATCAAACGAATCGTTGCATCGGAGCCAATCCCG
>JAKJEP010000343.1 GCA_022705365.1 Planctomycetota bacterium
CATCTTAATTCTGTCCGACCTGTCCGATTTGTCAGATAGGTTCCGACTTTTTATCCTGTTAATCTGGGTAATCTTCCTTCTCCAAAAATTCCATCTTCACCGATAAACGACAACTGATAACCATCAATTTTTTACAATGTTTTGCTATACTTTTATATATGTTTGGCTCATGTTTTATATGAATTTCTTCATCTTTTACTACACTTTATTCAACATTTACCTAATCGTTACATCTTAACATTTTTTTACCCATCTTACCCATTTTCATCCTGATTTCAGACCATCCCAACCCATCCAAAATTAACCCAAAATTAATATATCTTTCTGATATATATACACTTATACAACTTCGCAGCGACCAACGGGAGCGTCGCCAGGGTAGAATAATCGCGGCGAAAGTGGTGCAGGCTTGCCTGCCCCCTGATTCAATGTTTAACATCTTACCCAATCGTTAAACTTTACCAAAAAAGCCCCTACATCTTACCCATATTCCTCAAATTAACCTGGTTATCGGACGTCATTCAACCCCATCCACCACGTAAAATAAGCACTTATATCAATTACCTCAATCCAAAAATAACGACTTATAGCATTTTTCCAAATCGAACAATAAAGACTTACGTCAATTTTTCAAAACCAAAAATAAGCACTTACATCCCGAACGCCCAGCCGGCAGAATTTATTCCGAAACGGATGAGGGGGGAAGAATCCTCCCTTTTTACCTCAGCTCAACCCCATTTTGCCGGCAGAACCGTTTGAATTCCTTTTGCGGCTCATCGCAAACCCATATATCAAAATCCTTTAAGTCAGCAATCTTCGCCGGTGCCTGTTTGTCCCACTTGCTTGCCGCCGCCATCAGAACCTTTCGCACCGATTGCTTCATAACCTGCTTCTTCAGGATCGCCTCCTCGATCACGGAACAAGTCACGTTACCCTCTTTGTCAACGCCATTTACGGATATAAAGCAGACCTCAAAATTATACTGGCTAAGCTGCTCCTGACTCACCGGCCCGCTGAGCGTTTTAGTCACCGGATGAAGATTCCCGCCTAGCAGAATATGGGAAATACTTTTCTGCGCTAGAATGGAAGCTATTGCCACATCATTAGTTATGAATCTCAAATGCATGTGTCCATGGTTATTGAGTTTGGCCGCCAGCGGCCACAGGGTAGTGCCGGCATCCAGATACACATAACCGTTTTCCGGTAAAAGAGTTATCGCTGTATTGGCAATGATTTCCTTCGCCTGAGAATCTTCCTCGACCCGTTTTTCTACCGTAATCGGCCCCGACAGCCGTTGGTCGATTCTTTTGATGCCGCCATGAATCCGCTCCGCCAGCCCGGCATCATGTAACTCCTGTACCAGCCGTTGGATAGTGGAGCGGCTGGCGCCGATTTTCTCCGTCAAATCAATACTGGTCCAGTACGGACGGATATTCAATAACTCCATGATTTTTTCGATTTTCTGGTCGTGAAGCATAATGACTAATTTTAACTAGATTATCCTTGAAAACCAAACAAATATTCATCTCTTCTCCCTTAAAAATCCTTGTATCCCCCTGAAAAACCAGTTTTTACAACCTTTTGGCGAATTTTTGACAAAATTTAACCGAAATATTTGATATAATACAGATGAGTGAGTTATGACGAAACCGCGTGACTTCATAACTGGAGCATGGCATGAAATCTCCTTTTATAACTGCTAGATTTATCAATACTTTATCGCCTGGAAGTTCCTGGATTCTGGTCTGGATGCTCCTTGCTGCCTGTCTGCCGATCTCTCATATATGCCAGTGAGTTTGATATCATCTTCCATGAGATTATGTATCATCCCAGCGAAAGCAATCTGTGCGGGGAGTTTGTGGAAATCTATAACCGGGGAACAACCGCCGTGGATGCAAGCGGTTGGCAACTTATTGATGAACAGCAGGTTATGTACACTTTGCCGCCCAATACCATAATAAACGGCGGGGGCTATCTGGTGTTTTTTAAAGATGCCCAGGCGGTTGATTGCTATGGATTGACGGTCGCCAGGTCGTTTGGTCCCTTTGATGGCAAGCTGGATAACGCTGGTGAACATATTATGCTCAAAAACGCTCAAGGGATCCTCATCGATGAGGTGAATTATTCCGATGATCCTCCCTGGCCGGTGGAAGCCGACGGCTTAGGGCCGTCGCTGGAACTCATTTCGCCAACTGCAGATAACAGTCAACCCGCCAGCTGGGGATTGGGACAATCCTATAGTCCAGGTATGGCCAACGATCCGATTACACCGGGCGGCGGGGATGTGGTCATAACGGAAATCATGTATAAACCGTTGAAAAAACGCTATGTTTATACTCTGAATCCCTTCTGGAGCAGCAATCCGTATCAATGGAACGAGGGTGACGATCCAACTGGCGAATATATCGAGCTTTACAATCGGGGGACTGTACTACTGGACTTGACCGGTTGGACTCTCACGGATAGTGAGGGCCTTTTGTTTGCGTTTGCTGCGGGTACGCTTTTGAATCCGGATTCCTATTTGGTGGTATGTTCCGATGCAGCAGCCATTTCCGAACGTTATGGCATTACCAATGCTGTAGGGAACTTTACCACCGCCGGCGACCGGCTGGCCAATGGTGGAGAGCGGATAACGCTGTTAGATAATAATAATCAAGTCGTTGATACCATTCGCTTTAACGATAAATCGCCCTGGCCGCTGGCACCGGACCAGATAGGATCATCCCTGGAATGCATGGATCCCTATGGGGATAACAGCCAGGCGGAAAACTGGCGGGCCTGCCGTTTGGAAGAGGAGCCGGCTCCCCAACCAACGCATGAGTGGCAATATGTGGAGGTTACGGGCAAAGCTACTTCGCAAATCCTGTATATCTATATCAATGGGGTTGGTGAATGGCTGGTGGATCAGATTGCCATCCGGCCCGCCGGGGGCGGGGCCAATGTCCTGACCAACGGATCCTTCGATCCGGATGATTCAGGATGGCTGAAATCGGGCAATCATGCCACAACCTATCGAACCACAACGGATTATTACGACGGCACCGGTTCGGAACACATGGTTTCCACGGGCGTTGGGGGCAGTGCTGCCGATAGTCTATATCGTACGAGTATTACGGGGATGACGGTAAATCAAAGTTATACGATTTCCTGCCGGCTGAAATATCTGATCGGGCATGAAACGCTGACGTTCCGGCTTTCGGGAAGTTCTACTTCAACCGGAATTTTCAAAACAGTTACGGCCGCGGGACTGGAAGGAACCTATCCTCCCAATCCGGCGGTGGGGGATGAGATTTATCTGAATCGGGGCACACCGGGACAGGTCAATTCGGTATGGACCGCCGGTTTACCGCCTTTCATTGAAGTAGAGGATATCCAGCATACACCTCTCAAGCCCACCTCGTCTGATCCGGTGGTTATCACGGCAAAAGTGACTCCAGCGGATTATCCGGTAGCCAACGTTAGTCTGCATTATGAAGTATTTACCAAGCCGTATCAAAGCGCGGTCCAGATTCAAGATGTGGTTATGCTGGATAACGGTTTGTCGGGAGACGGTGTAGTCGGCGACGGAGTGTATGGGGCGTCCATTCCGGTGCAGGCGTCACAAACGCTGGTGAGGTACCGGATTACGGCAACCGATACCGCCGGGCAAAGTTGGAGTTATCCCGATGAGTGCGAACCGAATCCCAACCGGGCGTATTTTGTCTATGATGATGGGGAGATCAACAGCCAGGCGCAGACTTACTTTTTGATTGTTCCGCAGGAGAACCTGAATTTCCTGCTGGCGAATATCTGGAGCCATGAATATGTCGATTGTGCGGTGGTATTGGAGGGGATTGTGTATGACCATGTGGGAATTCACCTGCGCGGCCAGGGGTGGCGTCACCAGCCGAAGAAGGGGTGGAAACTGTCCTTCAACAAGGGGGAATATTTCAGGGACATGAACAAACTGGATCTGGCGATGCACCGACCAATCGGACAGAAGGCGGCGCATGATCTGTTC
>JAKJEP010000344.1 GCA_022705365.1 Planctomycetota bacterium
CCTTGACTCTCCAGGGCCATTGTTCGCACTAATGAAATCGAGATAGTCGCCTGCCATAAAGGCTAAATTCGTAAGTGTTGTACCGACAGGAACGGTATAGTCAGTAGGGCCTTCAATCAGGCCTTGCCAGAGGATATCTGTACCGTTTTTTACCACATAAACATTTGTGCTCTGTGTTCCGGAAGCGGCATATCCTGTACCGATAAAACTCACTTCTACATCATAGATGCCGGATTTCGGAGTTACCCGGGCGGTGGCCTGATAGTTGACCCACGCATTCAGTACCGGACCAGGATTCCCTCTCCAGGGATCAGTCTGGATTATCATACATGTGCTGGCAGAATTTGGAACTATATACCCATCAATATACCCGGCAATGGCAGGATCGTGCACCCCTGGGATGAAGTCGCCAAAGACCCCTGTGCCATAATCCGTTTCAATCCTCCCGCCGAATTGCCAGGCCACAGGCTCTCCTGGAGCTTTGACCCAATCGGTAAGCGGATTGTAGTCCGTTGCATAGGCCACACTGGCACAGCAAACCAAAAGAAGTACCGCATAATTTTTTCTCATATTCATAATAACATTCTCCTCAATAAATAAAACGAACACAAAACCGTAAACACCGTAAAAACCATAAAAAAAACAACGTTTTGGTCAGACCATAAATACACTCTCCTTTCTTTACTGGAAGAATGGACACAAAATAATTATTTATTGAAAAGGGGATTTCTGATAAGATGAATACACCTGATAGGGCGTGTATAACACCTTTATCAGACTCCTCGTAAACCAGCAGCACCGCTGACAACGAACTGCTGGTTTACCTTTTTTCTAAGACCGCTTTCTCCTTTACTGACGGAACCGTCAAAAGTCGTATTGACATTCAAAAACGGCTCTGGCTTCCCCTAACAAGGGATCGTAGAGCTTTTGACGCTGGCGTCTTACTCCAAACTTTCTTTTACCTCTTTTTCCGCTTGTTCTTTCAATTTTTGCTTTTTCAAATATTCCTGCAATTCCTGCAGATAGTACCTGGCTTTACTAATATGATCCTTCATAACCATTTCCACCCGTTCGGCATTGCCTTCTTTCATGGCGGAGACGATTTCCTCGTGCTCGGCTATCGGGCCGTCCCAGTCCTGACAATACGGGGTCCAGAACGAGAAAAACAAGTCGTTTAAAATGGAACCCAGCAAACACAGAAAACCAGTCTGCGACTCCAGGGCCAGAACGGCATGGAACTCCTTATCGGCTAATTTATAATCTTCGTAATTTTTCTCCAATTTGGCCAGCTTCATGTATTGCATGATACTCTCCAGCCGCTGCAAACCCTCCGCCCCGATATGTTTGGCCGTTTCCCGGGCGAACACCGGTTCCAGGGCTATCCGGATATCGATAATCAGTTCCGGATTGGTATGGGAAAAATCCTCCAGCAGCGGGGCCAAAAAGTGCAGACTCGCTATCGGATCGAACCTGCCCACATACCAGCCGGACCCCTGATGGGATTGTACCATCCCCAGGGTTTGCAGCATATTCAAAGCCTCACGCAGCAGAGTGGGACCAATTTCCAGGATCTGACACAGCTCTTTTTGGGATGGCAGCTTATCACCCGGCTGGAGCTGGGCGGTTTTCATATATTTCACCAGCGCCGGTACAATCCGCTCCGCATTTTTGGGCTGGTGCGTAAGGACCGGCTTATCGCTAATCCGGATCTTTTCTTTCAGGGTAGGACGGGGGAAAAAAGCCGGATGCATCATCTGGAAAAAATCTTTCCCCTCGGTATTCGCCGGCCCCATTAACCTTGTGTTTTTCTTAACCTTATTCATGCAAACTTCTTATTGTATAAAATGACAACTTATTGATTTAGCTGAATACTTATTGAATAAGTTAATATCATTATCGAAATTCTAGCCTCTTTTGTCAATAAAAATAATGAAAAGTTATCGAAATATGCGCCAGATAGGATTAAAACAACATAAATATCTGCAATTTAAGTATTTATCTTTTACGAGATGTATAACAATAACAAATGATTCTGTCGATGGTGAATATTTTCCTATTCACCCGCATATCTCACGGGATTTTGACACACAACACCCTAACTTCCTTATTGAGCAGGTCTTATGTACCATTCTTCACTTAGCCAACTTCGACATTCTCTTCTCATCGCGAATTTTTGTCCGCTTTCCAGGCCGCAGGAGCTATCTTCCGCAGGCAGATACGTCCTATGTTGACGGAACCGCCAGACCATAGCCCCATACATTATTCGTTTGACTGACTCCTTTGGCAGGTATATTATTATCCATGCTTACCGAATGGTCTTGAAAAGCAGGATAGTTGGTGTTCATGTGGAATAAGTCTAAGGATGTGGGGATTTTACCTCAATATCTGGCCCTCACGTACTTGTTTCTGCTGGCAAATACCTCGGTTTTCCTCACCCAGCTCGAGCACGCCAGTTTTTCCGCCGTCGTGTTTGCCCTTGCTGCTCAGCTTAGCTATAGCTTTGCCTATCTCCTGCCCATTATCCTTATTCTGGCGATTCTGAACGGTATTTTCTCCCTGCCCGCCCTGGCCGGCCCACTGCAAAAATCCCGCCTGCTTCCCAGATGGGTTCTCTACGGATTGGCCGTAATCTTGACAGGAATCCTCCAGGTCCTGGTCTTTGCCGACGGCTTTATCTTCCGGTTCTACAGCTTCCATATCAACGGTTTCGTCTGGAATCTGGTCTGCACCAAAGGGGGCATCGAGTCGATGGGCAGCGACACCTCCGCCACGTTTACCTTCACCCTGATTATTGTCGGGTTTTTCCTGCTGCAAACCCTCCTGCTGGTGCTGCTGCTGAAGGCCAAACCCCTGCAAAAAGTCTGCCAGCTTTTTTTGACCCGCAAACGGCTGACCATTTCCGTTCTCACCGTGCTGTTGCTGGCCGGTTTGCAAAGTTTCGCCTATGGCCTCAGCAACCTCTATGCCTACTCCCCCGTTCTGACGGCATCCGAGGTTTTTCCCCTCTACTTCCCGGTTACCTTCAAAAAACTGGCCAAATCGTTTGGCATTGAACCCCGGAAAAATACCGCCTTTCGCCTCAAGGTAAAGGACCTGAACCTTCGCTATCCGCTGGCCCCCCTCACGGAAGCTGCCGAACACCCCCAATACAATATCGTCTGGCTGGTCGCCGAATCTCTGCGGGCGGATATGCTCACCCCGGAAATCATGCCCGCCACCTGGGCCTTCTCCGAAAAGGCCGTCCGCTTCGAGAACCATTACGGCGGCAGCAACGGGACCCGTATGAGCCTGTTTTCCATGTTTTACGGCCTTTATGGCAATTACTGGTTCGACTTTCTGAGCGAAAGCCAGGGACCGGTCCTCATGGATTATCTGTTGCAGGAAGGCTACCAGATGCAGATGTTCAGCAGTGCGTCGTTCAGCTATCCCGAATTTGATCTAACCATTTTTTCACAGGTTCCCAGAAAACTTCTTCACGATGCAAGTGAATTGCCTCCAGGGGCGAGCTGGGAGCATGACCGGGAAAATGTAACACGGATGCTTCATTTCATCCAGAAACGAGAACCCGAACGCCCATTCATGGCCTTCATGTTTTTTGAATCGCCACACGCTCGATACTATTTTCCTCCCGAGAACGTGATTCGGAAACCTTATCTGGAAGATTTTAACTATGCCACGATGGATCTCGAACAGGACATCGGATTGATTAAAAACCGGTATATCAATTCCTGCAACCACCTGGACAGCCAGTTTAAAAGAGTCCTTGAGTATCTGGAAGACCATGGGCTACTCGATTCCACGATTGTCATCTTGGCTGGCGATCATGGGGAGGAATTTATGGAAAAAGGCCATTGGGGACACAATTCCACCTTTAATGAAGAACAGACACGTACGCCACTGGTACTTTGGGTACCCGGCATGACACCCCGTAAGGTAACA
>JAKJEP010000345.1 GCA_022705365.1 Planctomycetota bacterium
TGGCGAAGCTGCTGCAGAAACTGCCGGTCCTTCTCCGCCGCCGGCACCGCCGGAAATCCCACCCCCATATGATACGTAATCCCCGGCTCACCCGGCGAGGTCATCTCCAGCTCCGCAAATTCCGGCACAAAAACCCGCGTCTCCAGCCCGACAAACCCCTTCAAGTTCAGCAAATCCCCCGCCGCCACAAACTCCTCCAGCCCGTCCAGCACATCAAAATCCACAATCCCCGCCATCCCCAGGCCCGCCTTTCGCGCCAGCCAGGCAAACTTGCTCGGCGAATACCCATACGCATTATACGAAAAAAACGTATGCCCGTGCAGATTGATATCCGTCCCCGCCGCCGGCAGTTGAATCTTCCCCTGCTGCACCTCACCCCACAACTCCTGCAGGGCCTTACGCCGCTGCCCCGCCTCAAAACTATCCAGCATTTGTTCCCACTTCATCATCTTCGTATTTTCACTTCCTGCTGTCTGCTTCATCGTTACCACCGCAATTTCTTATACTGCTCATCCCAAAGAGTTGTATCCGCCGGCTGATATTCCTTCAGCGGATTGGATTTTCGAATGATTTCCCTCCCCTGCTTGATGGACTTGATCTGCCCCGTCGCCAGCGCCTGAATAATAATATTCCCGCTGGCGGTCGCCTCCACCGGCCCGGCCACAACCCTCTTCCCCGTCGCATTAGCCGCAAACTGGCTCAGCAGCTCATTCTGAATCCCCCCGCCCACGATATGCAGCACCTCAAAGGCATGGCCGTTCACCTCTTCCAGCCGCTCCAGCACCCAGCGATACTTGAACGTCAGGCTCTCCAGAATCATCCGGATCATCTGCCCCTTGTCCTCCGTCGGTTTCTGCCCCGTCTGCACCAGATACCGGTTGATTTTCCCCGGCATCTCGCCCGGCGCAAAAAATTCCTGATAATCCGGATTCACAAAACCGGCGAACGGCCTGGCCCCCTGCGCCATTTCCGTCAACTGCCCATACGATAGCTCCGCCCCCTCCTTCTGCCAGTGCCGGCGGCATTCCTGCACCAGCCATAAACCCATGATATTCTTCAACATGCGAATCGTATGGTTCACTCCCCCCTCATTGGTGAACTGATATTCATAAGTCTTGTCAGTAATGACCGCCTTCGGTATTTCCGTTCCCATCAGGCTCCACGTCCCGCTCGAAAGGTACGCCCAGTTCTTCTCCCCCGCCACCGGCACCCCCGCCACCGCACAGGCGGTATCATGCGACCCAGCCGCTATCACCGGGATGGCCGAACAGCCCAATTCCGCCGCTACAGGGGCCTGCAAACGGCCTACCATCGTCCCAGGCGGCACTATTTTGGGCATAATGTGCATCGGCAGGTCGAACGAATCGAAGATAGCCTTGGACCACGTAGCGGTTCGCATATCCATCAACTGGGACGTACTGGCCAGGCTGTATTCGGCAAATACCTCTCCGCACAGGTAATACGCCACCAAGTCCGCCATAAATATCAATTTGTCGGTTTTAGCCAGCACCGGGTCATTTTTCAGCCGCATCGCCAGCAGTTGATACACCGTGTTCAATTGCATAAACTGAATGCCCGTATGATGATAAATCTGCTGGCGGGGCAGTTTCTCGTAGGCCCTCTCCAACATCCCGTCCGTCCGGCTGTCCCGGTAATGATAGGGATTCTCGATCAGCTTGCCGCTCTTGTCGATCAGTCCGAAATCCACCCCCCAGCTATCCACCGCAATACCGGCCACCTCCCCCCCCGCCTGCCGGGCCGCCTGACCAATCCCGGTTTTGATGGCCGCGCATAACTGCTTGAAATCCCAGCGCATAGAGCCATCTTGCTGAATAGGACCGTTGGGAAAACGATGGATTTCCTGCAAGGAAAGCTTCTCGGCATCCAGAGCCGCCAGCATCACCCGCCCGCTCTCCGCTCCCAGATCTACCGCTATATAATTTTTCGATTGTGCCATAACTACACCTCAGCGTAAGCAAAATATTTCTCGATTCTGCCTTAAATCGAATGTGTTTATTATAATAGTTGAAAGAATTCTGTCAAATTATTCCTCATTCTATCATTACCTTCACAAGCCATTTAATATTCCATATTTAACAAAATACACATAAAACCATTGTGTAAATTATTTTCTGAATTTTCCTGTATTTTACTTCCATTTTTGATAGATATAGTCTATATTTATGATAGATATTGATATATTTTGAAAGGACTGTCGTTTGCTTCAGGCCCAAAGACATAACCTGATTCTCCGTCTGCTCTCGCAAAACACCTATTGCAGCCTCGCCCAGCTAGCCCGGGAACTTCATACCAGCGTTCCCACCGCCAGGCGTGATCTCAATATATTGCAAAAGCAAGGCATTGTAAAGCGAACCCGGGGCGGCGCAATGTTCCTGGGTGACAAGGACGCCCTGCCCCTCTTCCAGGACCGCCAGTCCCTCATGGCCTCCGAAAAAACCGCCATCGGCCGCCTGGCCGCCTCCCTGGTGGAAGATGGGGACACCATCATCATCGACGGCGGCACCACCCCCTACCAGGTGGCCGTCCACCTCCAGAACCGCAATATCCAGGTCGTCACCAATTCCCTCCCCGTTGCCAACCTCTTCGCCAATTCCCGCACCGTCCAGCTCATCAGCACCGGCGGCCTGCTCCACAGCGGCACCGGCGTCTATCTGGGCTCCTATGCCGTCGAGATGCTCAAAACCGTCCACGCCCAGAAAGCCTTTATCGGCGTCGCCGGCATCAATACCCGCGGTTTCTATAATTCCAACGCCCTGGTCGTGGAGACGGAAAAACAGATCCTGGCCGCCGCCTCCGAAATCCACATCGTCAGCGACCACACCAAATTCGGTCGCAATGCCCTGGCCTTTCTCTGCGACTTTTCTGTCGTCACCTCCATCATCACCGACGCCTTCCCCCCGGAACAGGAGGAGTTAGCCCGCCTCGCCGAGCGCAACCGCGTAAAAATTTATCACATATAACCGGCCTATTTGTGTGTGCCGTAATAAGGCACGGATTTTCAGCAGGTGCAATTCACGCATGGCCCCTCAGCGGAATCCGCCAAAAACAGCTTCCTGGAAACGACGGATTTTACGGAATGATTTCCTTTTCGAGCCATTGTTCGGCCATAATCGCCAAATCAATCAAATCTACGATTTTGTCATCATTCAGGTCCGCGGTTAGTGTTTCGTAACCTGCCACCTTGAAAAATTTCTCATGAAACGGGCAAACCATCCATACCTGGGTGCCGTCCGGCAGAACCGGGCTGAGCGGATGGCCCAACGGATCTCGCTCAATCATCCCGCCGCTGGCGGTCACATCATAAAATGTGATCCAGTCGAAAATTCCGCCTTCCATATGCCCGGCTCCGCCCAGAATTACCTGGGGCAGGCCGACCGGCGGCAAGGGTTGCCCCCCAGACGCACCGAAATCAATCGCGAACAATCCGGGGCAATCGCTGTCAAAGGCCGCACACGTTTGATCCGACAGATCGCGATTGATGTTCTCGTCAAATTCAATCTCTTTCCCATTCATCATATAAGAATACGTAACACTCTGCGCCTGGCCCAGCCAGAAAACCTTGGAGCCGCCGGGGGCAATATTAACGTCATCCGTGGGATCGCCTTTGGCCATGACCGCGGTTTTGGTTCCCGTGCAATATGGCCCGGTATAGGTGTAAAGGTCGCTCACGGTGAAAACCTCATCCCCCGTGTTCTCGAACACGTCAAAACAGTCGCCGTTTTCCGGATGTTCCGGAGTTCCGCCGTTCACCCCGGCCGGGCAGATCCACATCATCGCCGCCAATCCGCAAACAAATATTCCTGTTAATCGCTTCATTTTTTTACCTCCTGATCTATAAAGGTTTGATATCAAACCGCTCTCCTCTATCCGGCGGAGCGGTCTTCTCTATTTCTGAAAAATAAGCGCATGATCC
>JAKJEP010000346.1 GCA_022705365.1 Planctomycetota bacterium
TGTCCGACTTTTTTACCGCTGTTAATCTAGGCAATCTTCCCTATTCCCATTTTTTGCAGATAACTGATTACCATATTATATACACGTGGAAACTTCATTCACTTTTATATGTGTTTTACCTATGTTTGTATGTGTTTTAACACACTTTTACCCCAAAACCTTCATGTTTTGTTACACTTTGTTCAACATTTACCAACTCAATTTAACCGTTACAAATTACCAAATATATTATCCATCTTCCCAAATATCTTACCCAACCGTTACAACCGTTATAATCCCTACTTTATTATCGGACTATTACTTTCCACGCAAAATAAGCACTTACAGCAATTTCCAAAAACCAAAAATAAGGACTTATAGCACTATTCCAAAACGAAAAATAAGCACTTACGGATGATTTTTTGACTATTTCAGCCGGCTGGGGAAAATCACCATAGCCAGAAATCGCCCTTTTCAGGTATGATAACGAGCATGAAAAAAAAGGTATATATCGAAACGATGGGCTGCCAGATGAATAAGCTGGACTCCGAGCTGGTGGCATGCCACTTAAAAGCTTGCGGATACGAGATTTGCGACGCTTTACCGGAGGCGGAGGTGGTGATTTTCAATACCTGCTCCGTCCGCCAGCATGCCGAGGAGAAGGTCATCAGCAAGATCGGCCAGCTAAAGAAAGAACATCAGCAGCGGCCACAACTGGTGGTGGCGGTGATCGGCTGCATGGCCCAGCGGTTGGGGCAGCAATTGCTGGATGACTACCGCCAGGTGGATATCGTCTGCGGCCCGGGCCAGTTACATCACTTTAGCTCAATGCTGGCGGAGGTTCTGGACCGCCGCCGTCAAATGCTTTCCCTGAATGACCCGCAGGAAACGGATAATCTGGAAATACTTGACAGCAAACGAGATACAGAAGAGATGGATCGTCCTTTTTCTGCCTTTGTGCGGGTGATGCGCGGGTGTAATAAGTACTGCCATTATTGCGTGGTGCCTTATGTACGTGGGCCGGAACAATCCCGGCCGATCAGGCATATTGTGGCGGAAACACGGCGGCTGGCAGAAAACGGGGTGAAGGAGATTACGCTGCTGGGACAGACCGTCAATTCCTACCGATTTAAGGAGGGAGGAAAGACCTGGGGCCTGGCGGATGTTCTATCGCAAATACATGATATTGAAGGACTTGAGAGAATTCGTTTCGTGACCAGCTACCCGCGTGATTTTGATGAGCGGATTTTGCGGGCGATGGCGGATTTGCCCAGGGTGTGCGAGTACCTGCATATACCGGCCCAGTCTGGCTCGAACCGGATTTTGAAGGCGATGAATCGTAATTACAGTGTTGAAGCCTATTTAGATTTGATCGAAAAGGCGCGGGAGCTGGTGCCGGGAATTACGATAGCGGGGGATTTCATCGTGGGGTACTGCGGAGAAACGGATGCGGATTTCCTTGCCACCAAAGAACTTATGCGAAAGGTGAGGTATAAGAACTGTTTTATCTTCAAGTATTCGCCGCGGCCGGGTACGCGGGCGGCTGCAAAGATGGCGGATGATGTGCCGGAAGTCATTAAAAAACAAAGGAATACGGAACTTTTGGCCCTGCAGAATGAAATTGCGTTTGAGGATAATCAGAAGCTGGTCGGCCTGCCGGTAGAAATCCTGGTGGAAGGAGCCAGTAAAAAACCGCATCTGGACAGCACCGAGGAAGTAGCGGAGGCTGACGCGGAATGTACTATAAATTATTATGAGGCAAAGAATTCTGATACCATCCAACTGACCGGTCGCACGCGGGGCGACCAGATAGCGGTCTTTAACGGCAGCAGCAAACTGATCGGCCAGATAGTGAAGTTAAAGATCGTCAAGGCGTCCGCTTTGACCCTGTTTGGAGAAATGCAGTAAGACTTTATTTACAAATCAAATAGTAAGTATATACTATTATATGCATCCTGTTGGTAATGGGGCTTGCCGTACATGTTGATGCAAATTGCTATTGAATAAGTACTTATAACGAATTGGATGTAAATGAACATGACCCAGCTAGAAAATGCCCGGAAAAATATCATCACAGAGGAAATGCGGCAGGTCGCCAGCACGGAACATCTTGACCCACAACAGGTTATGAACCTTATCGCTGACGGCCGCCTCGTTATCCCCGCCAACAAAATCCACCTCAAAGGCAATCTAAAACCCATCGGCATCGGCCGCGCCCTCACCACCAAGATCAACGCCAACATCGGCGCCTCCCCCCTCGACTCCGACGAAAACTACGAGTTGCGAAAACTCGAAATCTCCTTAAAGTATGGCGCACATACAGTTATGGATCTTTCCACCGGCGGTGACGTGGACCATTGCCGTCTCAATCTCATCCACCACAGCCCCGCCCCCCTCGGCACCGTGCCCATCTATGAGATGATTATCCATCGCTCCGTCGATGAGCTGAGCTACGATGACATCCTCAAAACCTGCGAAAAACAGGCCCAGCAGGGCGTCGATTTCTTCACCATCCATGCCGGCCTCCTCAAAGAACATATCCCCCTGACCCGCAAACGCCTCGCCGGCATCGTCAGCCGCGGCGGCTCCCTCCTGGCCCATTGGATGCTCAACCACAACAAGCAAAACCCTTTCTACGAAGTATTTAACGACATTTGCGATATCATGCGGCAGTACGACGTTTGCTTCTCACTGGGCGACGGCCTGCGGCCCGGCTGCCTGGCCGACGCCACGGACGAGGCCCAGATCGCCGAACTGCGGACCCTGGGCGAACTTACCCAGCGGGCCTGGGAAAAAGGCTGCCAGGTCATGGTAGAAGGTCCCGGCCACGTACCCTATAACCAAATCGAATATAACATGAAGCTCCAGCAGGAGATATGCAAAAACGCCCCGTTCTATGTGCTGGGCCCGCTGGTTACGGATGTCGCCCCCGGCTACGACCATATCACCAGCGCCATCGGTGCTACCGCCGCCGCTTATCACGGCGCCGCCTTCCTCTGTTACGTAACTCCCCGTGAACACTTGGGTTTACCGACCGACGACGACGTCCGCCAGGGGGTTATCGCCTATCGAATCGCCGCGCACGCCGCCGATGTCGCCCTGGGCATCCCCGGCGCTCGCGACTGGGACGACCAGCTCAGCCAAGCTCGAGCTGAACTTAACTGGAAGAAACACCTGGAATTAGCGATGGACCCGGATACCGCCCGCCAGATGCACGACGAGAAAAAACTGCCAGATACCAATTACTGCACCATGTGCGGCAAAGACTGGTGCGCAGTTCGTATCACCAAAGAACTGCGGGAAAAGATCAATTCCTGACTGGTATCCCCTTGTCTAGCATATAGTTATATTTTTTATGCGAAGACAGACCTTTTCAGCTTCCCCCGGTAAGCGATGCTCGCATGTTATTTGCCGGGAATTGTCAATATCTGGCATTTGCCCGGCGCAAATGGAATGTCCAGCATCTGATTGTCCAACTGAATCTGAACAGGTTCGGTTTTATCGTCGAAATCCGTCCGCCGCACCAGAATTTTACTCCCCAGCTTCATCCCTGAAACCACCGGACCTATCGTTTTCGGAACCGCAAACCAAACCGGCTGGCCATAATCCAGAAAATCCTTGTATTCCAGCGCCGCCGCATACACCTCGTGCAAAGGTTTCAATTCCTGTGGGTACTCCGGATTCGTGCACCACAGGAAAAACGTATCATGCCCCCGCAGCAACATATGCCATAACAGCTCCTGATATTTCTCCGTGCTGAACGGCGGCACCGGTGGTTCCGGTTTTTCGCGAATTTCGATGACCGTCCCATGCACAAACGGAATCAACGGGATCCGCCCCGGCGTAAGCTCCCCCGCATTGCTGGCCACCAGCAGCATGTTATAAAACCACCGATAATCACCATTTACATAATCATACCAGGTATAGATCGACGACCACGGATAAACCGGCGG
>JAKJEP010000347.1:0-3607 GCA_022705365.1 Planctomycetota bacterium
TCAAAGGTCACATTGGCGATCCCGTTCAGCGCCAGTTGGTTTTGGCACGCCTGATAATATTCGGGGATCGGTTCAAAGGCCAGTACCCGTCCATTTGGACCCACGATCCGGGAGGCCAGCAGGGTGTACCACCCGTCGACAAAGGTGCCCACATCGACAAAGGTCTCCCCCGGCTTGAGAAATTTACCGATGATATGCGATTCGAAGGGGTTAATGCAGCCGAGAAAAAAAAGGCCCGAATCCTGCAACTCATCGAAACTGAGTTGCAACGAAAAGGAGTGCAGCCCGACCTGACACCGCACCACCGCCGGCTCCTGCTTATACTGATGGGCGATCCGCCAGCGGACGATTTTCTTCATCAGCGGATGGCTGGCCACGTGGGTCCACACCATGGCCGGGAAAAGCCGATAGAGAAATTTGCACAAATTCGCTAGAAACATTGCGTGATTTTGGCGATAGAAGGCAAATAACAACCTTATATTATCGCGGAAAAGGGAAATAAAGACGTTGATGATTTCTGCGTTGCGCCGAAATCATGGTGGTGGGGGAAGGGATCGAACCTTCGAAGGCATAGCCAGCAGATTTACAGTCTGCCCCGTTTGACCACTCCGGAACCCCACCAGATCAAGTCAAGCAAGCTAATAAAATAGCGGGATTCGGGGCCGACGGCAATAGAAAAAAATTCGCATTTTTTCGTGTAACCTGCCTGAAAATAGGTTATTTTCCTCCCCCATGACCACTCTGAATTCACCGCCATCAGCCGCCACCCCCTCCTCCAACGCTAAAATTCTAGGGGGCATCTCCCTCCTGCTGGGCATCATCCTGATCATGCTCTTCTGGAAGTCGCTGCTCCCCGGCTGGACCCTGGCCTCCGGCGACGCCCCCCAGATCGGGGTTGAGCGGGGTCATCTTGAAACCCTCCCCTGGGGAATGATCGCCCGCTGGACACTCTCCAGCGGATTAGGCCAGCAAGGTGGCGCCATCCCACTCGCCCCCGGTTATCTCCTCTCTTTTCTCTTCCCGGCCTCGAAATACATGGATGCCAACTACCTCCTTCATCTCTTCCTGCTGGGACTCTTCAGCTATTTATTCCTTTATGATATCACCCGCAATCGGGCGTCCGCCCTTTTGGGGGGGATCTGGATGATGCTTCAACCCCATGTGCTCTCCCACATCCTGCCGGGACATGTCGGACACCTGATGATGATGGGCTGGATTCCCGGCGTTTTCTGGCTGGTGCGGCGGGCCGTTCAATCGGAACACTGGGCCTGCTGGGGCCTCGCCGGCGGCCTCTTCGGCATCGCATTAAACAGCACCGTGGTCGATGTCGGACTCTTCTGGGCATTACTGATCGCGGCGTATACCCTCTTTCTCCTGATCCGTAAATTCCGCGCCGGGCCGCCCCCCGGCACTCCATCAGCCTCCTCTTTAAAACCGCTTCTGCGTCTGGGCCGCAATCTCTGTCTGGCCGCCATTCTGGCCCTCATGACCGGCTACCAGTCCATCGTCATCGTCATCGGCATGGAGGCGAGAGGTCAGACCCACACCCCGGAAATCACCCAGGAAAACCCCGAAAAGGCGGCACGGGACAAGTGGTTCTGGGCCACCCAGTGGTCGGTTCCGGTCGAAGAGCTTCTCGACTGCGCCATTCCGGGCTTTTTCGGCTGGGGTTCGAGCAACCCGCAGAATCCCTATCGCGGCCGCGTGGGCCAAACCGAGGGCTTCCCCCAGCACCGACAGGGCATGCCCAACCTGAACGATGTCAGCATCTACCTCGGCGCCGCCATTCTCCTGGCCGCCCTGCTGGCCTTCTATCTGGACCGCCGCAACGGCGAACTCTGGTTTTTCGCCCTGGCAGGCACGCTCGCCTGCCTGCTGGCCTTCGGCAAATACGCCCCTTTTTACAAGCTCTTCTATCTCCTGCCCAAAATGGATGCCATGCGCAATCCCATCAAGTGGTTTTACCTGACCAGTTTCTGCGTCGGAGTAGCCGGAACGCTCGGCTTCGATCGAATTTTAGCGCACTGGCAGAATCCCCGCCAAATCCTCTCGCGTCCCGCTTTATTGGCCTGGCTGGGTTTGCCCATTCTGGCGGTGCTGGGGGCGGGAAGCTGGTATTTGAGCCATATCGCCGGCGATCCGAACGCCTTGTTCTGGCAATTTCCGGCGCTCCGCCAGCTCTCCAAGGATGCACTGGTGGTGGGCGGCGCGATCTGGATCGCGGTCGGCCTGGTTTTCGGCTGGATTTTATGGCCGCGCCGCGTCGAACCGGCATCGGCCGGTTCATCCGCTCCGCGCAATGTTCTGCTCCCGGCGCTGTTGATCGGTGCGATTCTGCTCGGCGAACTCATCTATGTGAATCGCCACTATCTGCCCTATAAAAGCTCGGCGGTTCAGGTTCAGGGCGGTCCGCTGGCCGACTTTTTGAACAACCAACCCAAACCCTTCCGCATCAAAATTGTGGGGGAAGAGCCGATTTTCCAGTATATCCGGCAGATGATGACGCTGTATTATCGGTGGGAGCACATCGAACCGACGGTATCCCGGACGCTGGATGATTTCGCCCTCTTCATGCAGGCTTTGTCGAAGGATCCCAAACGGCTTTTCCAGATGACCAATGTCCGTTATATCATCGGCCCGGCCGGTTTCCGGGATCCCTTGATGAAGCCAGTGGAGTCTTTTACGGCCGGCAAGACGACGGTGGTGATCTATCAATTCATGGATCCTTTGGCCCGGTATTATCTGGTCCCCAGTTGGCGCCCGGCGCCGGCGGGCGACCGATTCCAGCGCCTGGCCGATCCCGATTTCGATCCCCGCAAGGAGGTCTGGGTTCACGCCGAGGCGACGGCCTTACCGCCCGTCCCGTTGGTCCGCGCCAGCCGGATGAGCTGTCGGATCGACCAATATCGGTGGAATTACATCAAATTGACGGTGGAGACGGACCAGCCGGCGATGCTGGTGGGCTTGGACCGGTTTGACACCGATTGGAAGGCCCGGCTGGACGGCGCCCCGCTCGCTCTTTACCCCGCCAACGCCATGCTCCGCGCCTGCCCCATCCCCCCCGGCCGCCATACCGTGGAATTGAAATTGATCGGCCAGGGATGGATGCCGGTGATGATTACGCTGGGGGGATGCCTACTTTTAATTAGTTTTACCCTCATCGCATGGAGAATTGCGCGAAAGAACGCTTCCGAACCTATAATGCTTTAGCGAGTGAAAGAAGATAACATCGTTCTTGAGTTTTAAGGCCTGATTTGGCAATTTATTCTTTGTTTCCCAGACACAAGTATCGCTTATCATTGCGAGAGTACATGAGGTCCTTTAAGGTAGTTTTTGTCAACCTGACGACTCGAGAATTCAAGGGGACGACGCCGAATTATTCCTTTACGTATCTCACAAGCTATTATCATTCGCACGGCAAAAACACCAGTCGCGTATCCTTTGGATTGGTGGATGAAAACATCGATGACGGTAGAACCGTAGAACACATCGTTCGAGAAAAGCCTGACATTGTCGGCATCAGTTCAACCAGCATGTTTATCCATAGGGCTAGCGAAACAGCACGTAGTATTCGCAAAAGACTTCCGAACACCAAAATCATTGGAGG
>JAKJEP010000347.1:3693-3932 GCA_022705365.1 Planctomycetota bacterium
GTTTCTTGACTTATTCATTGAAACCGATGGTTCCCCCCAAGTTGAAGCTTTATCCAAAATCAAAGGCTTAAATTTCTTTGATGGTCACCACATTCATCAGTCCGACCCCGATTTGGTAGAGGCCAATGAAATTCCCGATCCGGACCTTACTCTACTGAATCAATCTTTTTACTTCGAAAGAAACTATCATTTTGGCCGATATCATATTGGGCGAATGGCTACCTTGTACACATCTCGGG
>JAKJEP010000348.1 GCA_022705365.1 Planctomycetota bacterium
GTCATTGGATCTGGGCCGGGAAGCGGGGGTGAAATCTGGGAAAAGCCGGTACGAAAGCGGGGGAAAAGCGGTTATTTGGGGCAAAATAAGGGGGATGAAAGTTTGATTTGCGGTTAAGGGGTTTGCGGTGGTTCAAGTCATTCGTGATGGAAATCCGGCCAGGTGAGGTGGAAGGACAGGGGGTGAAATCAGGTTATGGGACTGGCGGCTGGGCGGCCAAGCTGGATTTTCTAAATAACGCATATTACCTATCTAACCAGAACAACCGGAAATTACGTTAGGATGGTTAAATTTTGAGACGATAGGATGGCAGGATAGGAGAAATAGGAAAATTAGGTAAATATGTAAAATTTTAGAATAAATAAGGTAGGCATGACGGCAATGAAAGCGGAAATAGATATGAATAAAAGGTTTACAACGTTTTTGCTGGCAGCGGCCTGGATTCTGGTTCTGTCAGGGGGATGCCAACAGAAACCGGCGCGAGTGTACCGGGTGGCCTATATGTCGCCGAACTCGGCATCGATGATGGAGAATACCAA
Source organism: Planctomycetota bacterium (assembly GCA_022705365.1). Taxonomy (GTDB): domain Bacteria; phylum Planctomycetota; class Phycisphaerae; order Sedimentisphaerales; family SM23-30; genus JAKJEP01. Next base: position 540 of record JAKJEP010000348.1, read on the forward strand.
TCAGGCGGCTGATAGCGGCAGTGTGGAGGCTGTGGAGTATCCGGTGGAAACGGCGGAGGCTTCCAATACCGCGAATGCCGGGGGCGGTGAAACGGCGGCAAGTCCGGCGCCGGCGGCGGAGGTGACGAATGCTGTTTATGTTCCAACGGCGGAGTACCTTACCGTGGCGGATGTCCAGGCGATGGGGCCTGCCAGTCAGGAATATCATGTCGATGCGGGGGATGTTTTGCAGTTGAAGATCGATCAGCTCTTGCAGTTGGACCGGGAAGAGGTGGTGGCGGCGGAGGTGGACCGGCTGGGGCAGATTTATCTGCCGCTGTTGAATCATGTTGCGGTGGCGGGGCTGACGTGCGAGCAGATCCGCAATGAGCTGGTGCTGCGGCTGGGGAAAGACTATATCCGGGAACCGAAGGTGGATGTGAGTATTAAGGAATACGGCAGTAAGAAGGTGATGGTGATGGGGATGGTGCGGCAGCCGGGAGCGGTGGCGCTGGAGACGGACAATGCGACGCTGCTGGATGTAATCACCAAGGCGGGCGGGATTACCGCGGGGGCGGGCGTGGATGTGGAGATCTTGCGGGGAGCGTACGATCCGGCGAAGGAAAAGGATCTGCCGGGAGGGAGCGCCGGCGGGCCATCCGCGGCGTTCGGGCCGGCGACGAAGCGGGAGCTGGTACCGGTGGCCAGGCTGCTGGCGGAAGACGGCGGTACGGTGAATCCGATAATCTATCCGGGGGATATTGTGAATGTGCCGCTGGATGGGAACGGGTATATATACCTGTCGGGCGAAGTGAAGCAGCCGGGGGCCAAGCCGTTTCGGCGGACGCTGAATCTATTGCAGGCGATGAGCTGTGCGGGCGGTCCCACGCGGAATGCGGCGGAGAAGAAGTGCAAGATAATCCGGCGGACGGCGGACGGAGGCGAGCAGGTTCTGGTCGTGAATCTGGAGGATATCAAGAAAGGCAAAGAGCAGAATATCGTGCTGGCCCAGAATGACACGATTGTGGTGCCGGGCGATCCGGTCAAGATATTCCTGAACGGGGTCAATGATCTGTTCCGCCGGGGCGTGTTTGCCGGGGTTCGGATGGAGTATGACGCCGCGCAGGATATGGGCATACCGTCCGATGGGGGATACGGCGGCGGTTATTAAGGTCTGTGCGGCCGGCTGGCTCGGAAGGCAGCCGCTATTGGGAATTTTGAACAGGCAGAAAGCTATGAAAGCAAACGAGAAACAAACGAACAACGGGAACGGAAGCGGCGGGAGACCTGTCGAGAGAGCCGAACTGCTGGCATTTCAGCCGGTCCGGATTTTGGTGAAGCGCCGCTGGCAACTGGCCGGCTGCCTGGTTTTGGTGTGCAGCCTGGCGTTTGCGGCGACGGTTTTGCGTAAGCCGAAATACGAAGCGATGGCGAAGGTGCAGGTGGTGATGGATCAGCCCCAGATCGGGGGTATCGCCTCCTCCGCCAGCGGCGGGAGCGGGGATTATTTTACGACGCAGTGCCAACTGCTGCAGTCGCGTCATGTGCTGGCGCGGACGGCGGAGAAGCTGAATGCGGAGAGCGGCCGCTGGCAGTTTACGGACGAAGGAATCAAGGAGTTGCAAAACCATGTGAAGGTGAAACCGATATCCGGGTCCCGTTTGATCGATATTGTCGGAGTGGCGAACAGCGGTCCGGAGGCGGCGGCGATTTCGAATCAGTTGACGGCGGCGTTCATTGAGACCTCTCGGGAGGCCCGTCAGGCGGCGAATGTACGGATAGCGGAGCGGGTGCAGGAGCAGATCCGGGGGTATGAAGCGGAGATCGGGCAGATTGAGGAGCAAATTGAGACGTTTCGCCAGGAGCATTTGATTACGGGGGAGGACGGCAGCCTGGGGTCGCTGGAAAACCGCCTGGAGGCGATTGAGAAGGAACTGACCGATACGCAGATGCGGCGGTTGAAGCTGGAAAGCCAGAAAGATACGGTTGGAAATCTGCTGACCAGCGGCAAAGGGCTTTCCGACGATGAGATCCTGGTCCCGGAAGTCAACAGCAACAGCCGGGTGGTGTATCTGCGGGAGACGCTGAACCGCCTTCTGGAGGAAGAGTCGCAATTGGCGTGTGCGTATTTGCCGGGCCACCAGAAGCTGCGGAATATTCGAATCCAGATCGCGGAATGCCAGGCGAATCTGGCGGATCAAAAGCGGAAATTGCTGCAGGCGCTTCAGGAAAGCACGCTGGAAGAATATGCCGGAACCATCAAGAAAGAGGAATCGCTGGCGGCGATGCTGAAACAGCAAAAATCAGACGGTGTCCGTCTGACGGAGCAGAATCAGGAATACCGGAAGCTGCTGGAAGAGCGGGACATGGCGCAGAAATTTAAATCGGATTGCATGGTGCAGTTGCGGCAGTTTAGCTTGCGGGAGGGGATGAGCGAATCCCCGGTGAAAGTGGTGGATGCGGCCCATATACCCACCCAGCCGGCGGGATTGAGCAAAGCGCATCAGGCGGTTTCGATTTTATTGTTAGGGATGCTGTTCAGTGTGGCCTTTGTCTTTGTAATGGAGCGTCTGACGACGGAGACGGGGACGGCGGCAGCGAATACGCCGGCGGTTTATGTGCCGATGGGGATGCAGCCGGGATACCCGTGGGTGAGCCTGTATGGCCAGCCATCGTATGCGGGCGCGGCGCCGTATTCGATGCCGGAGGAGTCGGCGCCGGTTTCGATGGAACCGGCGGGCGGGGTTGTCGGCGGCGGCGCGGGGGTATTGGGATATGTGGAAGAGATCGAGCTGGGGGGCCGGGGCAGCGGCGATCTGGCTTATTCGGCCCGCTGCCAGATCGTGGACAGCGACCAGAGTTCGGCGGCGGCGGAGAGTTTCCGGGAGATCGGGACCCGGCTGCTGGGCCGTTTTGGGAAAACGCAGCAGAATGTGGTAGTGACCAGCGAAGCCGGCGGAAGCGGAAAAACGACCTGTGCGTGCAATCTGGCGCTGTTTTTGGCGCGTTCGGGGCGGAAGGTGCTGCTGGTGGATGCGAATCGGACGGCGCCGGCCGTGGACCGGGTGTTTGGCAAGGCGGAGGGGCAGCCGGGCTTGTCTGAAGTACTGGCGGAGATGGGGTTGCTGGAAGAGGCGATCCAGCCGACGGAGGCGGATCATCTGATGGTGATGCACCAGTCCAGGGCGGGAGCCGGGGCGGATTACGATATGACGCAGTTGTCTCGTCTGGATCATGAGCTGCGGCAGCGGTTTGACTGGGTGCTGTATGATGCCGGTTCGCTGCCGGATGCGTTTACCCGGGACGTGCTACAGGCGGCGGGTAAGGCTCTGTTTATTACTACGGCGGTTGATCCGGCGGTTTCGGCCCGGGCGACCGAGCAGATCGAGAGGTGCGGAGCGGTGAATCTGGGC
>JAKJEP010000349.1:0-305 GCA_022705365.1 Planctomycetota bacterium
CGTCGATATTAACGAAGTGAACGAAAAGGCGCTGCGGCAGGAGATTCGCAAGGCCCGACAAATGACCAACGGGATATTGGGGGTGAATATCATGGTGGCACTGTCTGATTATGAATCTCTGGCCCGGGCGGCGGTCGAGGAGGAAGTCGATCTAATAGTATCCGGAGCGGGATTGCCATTGCATCTGCCGGAATATGCGCGCGGGAGCCGGGTGAAACTGATTCCGATCGTATCGTCCGCACGAGCGTTCAAAATCATCTGCTCGAAATGGCAGAAGAATTACGGCCGGCGGCCGGATGCCGTGA
>JAKJEP010000349.1:315-3882 GCA_022705365.1 Planctomycetota bacterium
AACGGCTATGCGGCTGGAAGAGAGTATGGCCGAAATTCTTCCCCTGGCCCGCAGTTTCAGTCCGGCGATCCCGGTAATTGCGGCGGGCGGTATCTTTGACGGGGCGGATATTGCCCATTATCTGGGACTCGGGGCCTCGGGGGTACAGATGGCAACCCGGTTTGTCTGCACGCAGGAATGCGATGCGGATGATACGTTCAAGCAGGCCTATCTGGCGGCGAAAGAGGCGGATGTAACCATCATCAACAGCCCGGTGGGGTTGCCGGGCCAGGTGATTCGGAATGGGTTTGTCGATCGGATTCAGGCGGGAAAATGTTTGCCGTATCGGTGTAAATACCAGTGTCTGCGAAGCTGCAATTCGAAGGAGGCGCCGTACTGTATTGCGGATGTGCTGGATCGTGCGGCCCAGGGGAAACTGACGGATGCGTTTGTATTTGCCGGTTCCAATGTGTACCGGTGCAATGAAATCGTGACCGTGAAAACCCTGATTCAAAAAGTAACACAGGAATATATTTTGTTTGGGCAAAACAATTTTGCCCCTTTCCCTGAAGATCTGGAGAGTAAGAAAGTTAGATCTGAACCCTAAGATGGAGATATATCATGGGTAAGAAGTTGTATGTTGGAAATTTAGGTTATGATGTGAACAATGCTGCGATCGAGAGTTTGTTTGCGGCGCATGGTACGGTAGAGAGCGTGAATATTATTACCGACCGGACGACAGGCCAAAGCAAAGGTTTTGGTTTTGTCGAGATGAGCAGTGAAGCGGAAGCGCAGAGCGCCATCGCAGCGCTGGATGGCAAGGATTGCGGCGGCCGGGCCATGAAGGTCAACGAGGCCAAGCCCCAGCCGAGCCGCAGCGGCGGCGGGCATGGTGGTTATGGCGGTGGTGGTCGCGGCGGCTACGGCGGCGGCAGTGGTGGTGGCGGCGGTGGGCGGAAACGTTACTAATCGCAGTCGAGAAGAATTTCGTTTAAGGGCTGGTCAGCTTACCGCTGATTAGCCCTTATCTTTTTTTGCCGGATGGGAAGGCAAGAACGGGCGGCGATCGTGCGGGTGAAAAAAACGGGCCGGGCAGGACGAAAAACCTGCACAAAAGGGTAGGCGCAGCGGAGGGTTGCGGTATAATGACGATTATGCCGCCCGTCATTGTAGCCGGGCAGGGTTGTATGGGAAATGTCGGTTACTGCAATAACCACACAGGCATAATTTTTGGTGAAAGGTCGAGTACCATGTTTATCCAGCGGCAGGCAAAAGGACAAACGGATTTTTCCATGGTTTTGCTTTTATTGGTATTTGTCTGGCTGGGGTGTATGGGCCGAGCGGCGTGGGCGGAGGATACTGCGACGGATGGAGAGGTGCGCGTGCAGGGTTTCGCCTGGCCCAGCCAGAGGCCGGATGGATGTCCCTTTGAGCCGTCCCGGGCATTGGGCGGGGTGTATTTTACCGGCAGAAGCGAGAACCGCAATTATGGCGATACCTGGTACCCTTCCTGGGCCACCGATGGCAATCAATATTCACCCTGGACCGACGGCACGACGGAAGGGCATGGGGCGTTTTCCATCGGTTCGGGAGCGACGACCGGCCAGGCGGTGATCATCGGCGACGATCCCTTGCATTTGACGGTCCGGAATACCGCCCCGCCGCAAAAGGCCAAACCGGACCCGTATCAGGGCCGCTATCCCTGCGGCAGTCTGGTTTATAACGGTGTGTGGTACTACGGCACGTATTGTGTAGCCCCGGCGGCGGAGGTAAAACACGAGGGATTCACCTACAATTGGCCGTTTCTGGGACCGATGCCCGGTTTTCGCATTTCGACCGACTACGGCAAAACCTGGATACCCTCGCCGCTGACGCCGGCCCACCCGCTGTTCCCTGAGCCGAAGGAATATATGGGGCCGGTCAAGATGGGGGCGCCGCACTTTGTCGATTTCGGTAAAAATATGGGGCACTCGCCCGACGGCAAGGCGTATCTGGTCGGCATGGGTGCAGAAAAGGATGATCCCCAACCGCGTTACGCCAACCTGAGTGCGGTTTGCGCCGATCAGGTGTATCTGGCCCGCGTCACACCGGGCATCGAGAATATCAACGACATCGGCAAATATGAGTTTTTCGCCGGGCACGACGAAAAGGGAAAACCGGTCTGGACGGGCGATTTTGCCAAAATCAAGCCGCTGCTCGAGTGGAATAATAATATGGGGGTGGTGACGGTGACCTATAATGCACCTCTGAAAAAGTATCTCATGTGTGTGACGGACGGCTGGCCGACGTGTGCGAAGATGAGTTCCTACATTCTGGAAGCAGATGATCTTACCGGCCCGTGGCGGATGATTGTCTATATGAAGGATTTCGGTGAGCAGGCCTACTTTTTGAACTTTCCCTCTAAGTTCATCAGCTCTGACGGCAAGACGCTCTGGCTGTGCTATTCTGCCAATTTCGCTGAAGACTGGAACGGGATGAAATTGCAATTCAATCCGCCCGGCGGCTGTTACGGCCTGTGCCTGCACGAATTGTGTCTGCTGGAATCCGAAGAGACGGCCTCGGTAAAACCTTAACGAGTGCACGCCACGCGAAATCCGTAACAAGACACGCAGAACCAGGGCGGCAGGCAGTACCGGCTGGCGCTGCGGCAGTAGAACGGACCGTCGCTCCAGGAGCCGCCTCGCAGGATGCGATGGGAGCCTTCGGAGGGGCCGGCCGGGTCCACGGCTGGAGACTGCCGGTAATAGTCTTCGGCATACCAGTCGGCACACCATTCCAGTACATTGCCATGCATATCGTATAAGCCCCAGGCATTGGGAAGCTTCTGGCCTACCGGATGCGTCTTACCTTCGGCATTAGCCTCAAACCAGGCATATTCTCCCAGTTGAGCCGGGCCGTTCCCGAAACCGTACAATCCGGAGTTTCCCGCCCGACAGGCGTATTCCCACTGGGCCTCGGTGGGCAGGAAAAAGGATACGCCTTGCCCGGCGAATGTCTCGTTGAGCTTGGCGATGAATTCCTGGCAGTGCTGCCAGCTAATCCGGTCCACCGGATTCTCATCGCCCGGGAAGTGGCTCCATAGGCGGCCCATGACCGCTTTCCATTGCTGCTGGGTAACCTCGAATTTGCCCAGGTAGAAAGGCTGGGATAACGTAACTTTGTGTACAGGTTTTTCTTCCGCCTGCCCCTGCTCGTCACCCATCCGGAACGAGCCGGCGGGAATCGGGACCATTTCCAGCATCACACCATCGCCCAGGTCGAAGCGGAGCGAGTTCTCCGATTCCATGATTTGCTTTTTTGGGGCTTCTGGTTCGGTGGGTGGAGACGCCGCCGAACCGCCGCCCCCGGATACGCCGAACCACTGCCAACCGAGGAGCAGCACGATAAGGATCGGACCGCTGATAAAGGCAAATTGTTTTGATTGCATCCTGTTCACCTGTTACTGAGTGCGAACCCGGAAAACTATACGCCAGAATATTTTAGCAAACCGGCTGCTGGTGTCAATCTGCTTGTTTATTCCTTATGGGATGGCCAAGGAACATCGTATCCCCCTGGTGAGGATACGGTGTATGACGGATCGAAGGTGGA
>JAKJEP010000034.1:0-13013 GCA_022705365.1 Planctomycetota bacterium
AAACAGATATTACACAACAGCAAAGCAAAAGTACGGGGAAAATCTTCATACACAAAACCTTTCTTCCCATTATTGCGGGACTGTAATTTGGGCCATTTCTTCCGCGGTGAACCGGCTGCCGGCAATCGGACCGGACTGCCAGCACTGTACCCGTGGGCTGAGCCGGATTTTTTCCACTGGAATAACAAATACTTCTTCACCGGCTGCATCCTTTTCTATATGCCCCCCCGCCGCCGTCACCGTTTGCCGGGCCAGTTTCTCGCATACATCGATCAGCATCGGGTAGGTATAGGGGGTATGGCTGAATGCTGTGTGCAAATCAAGAGCCGCTGTAAACTTTTCCGGTAAGGCGGAATAACCCAGCGCGGTAAAAAGAACACCAGCGGCGCTGGAGGGATTGCAGTCGCTGTCCTGGCCGCAGCGGGCAGCGATGATGATGGTCTGGTCGGGGTTGCCCTGGCCGTAGAGAAGGCCCATCACGACATAAGCCCCGTTGATCTTGGCGTCGATATTAAACCTCCATTCTGTCTTTTGCCAATAATTGGGGTCTTCTTTCAAAACGCAACTGGCTCGCCGATAATCCGGATTCAGGTTGTATTTATTTTCAATCCGGTTCCAGGTCTCCTGCCAGTCATCCGGATCGTCCTGGTACCAGGTCAATACATCCGAAATACATTCCTGATACTGACTTCCCTGCGGCACACACGCCAGTCCCGCCTCCACAATCTTCCGGACATCTGTTTCGAAGAAAGCCTCGGCGTACATCCCTCCCATGAACTGACCGGCATATAATCCATCCCCATAATTCATCAGCCGCCCGAAGGTCTCCCCCAGCCGGATGACCTGGTTGGGCATTCCGGGAGCAATCAGGCCGGCGTAATCCGCCTCGATCTGATAATCGATATCATCGGCATGGATGTTAAACCGCGGATGGCTGGAATCCGGCGGGGCAATGCCCTTACGCAGGTTCTCCCGTCCGTTCCAGTTGGCGTGCCAGAGCGGATAGCCGCTATTGGCAAAATCGATACCCGCCTGTCGAATCGACACATCCAGGCCATATTGCTCCAGCGTCCGCAGAAAGGTCATCTCCACGTAGATATCATCCTGCTGATACTGGTTGATCATCTCCGGCGTCCAGGCCGGCATCTGCTCGGCGGGAATGATTTTACCCGCCCAGCGAAATTCTGTCGGGGCACCCCAGCCGACCCCGGCCATCTGCCCGATCCAGCCGGCCTTCATTTTATCCACATATTCGCTTACCTTGATGCGGCGGTAATCGGCCGGATCATTCGCGCCAGAGGCGCCCATACCGTCCGCCACCAGATTCACCAGAAGTAAAGATATTATGATTTTTTTTATCATATTATCCATCCTTTCTCAATATTTTCTTGCCAGTATAATCAAAAGCAAACCGGAAATACCGCTTAAAAACATCCGTTTCAATCTTTGTCGGGTACTCGCGGCGGCCCTTTTTTTATTTCATGTCATTGGGACAGTACACTTCAAGGTTGCGGATCCAGTAGGTATAGTTCTGGATAACGGGATTGGCGCCAATTCGCAGCATTTTCACATCCTTGGGTTTGAAGCTGGCTGGGGCGTCGGAAGCGAAGAGGATCACCACTCGCTTCCACTGGGTGTCGCGGAAATAGGGAAAGTAGTGGCTTTGTCCCTGTTCGACGTTATCCACCATCACGGCCATCAAAAGAGCCGAGCCTTGCGGCGGGTCCTGACATCTGATCTCGAATCCCAGCCCGACAGCCTGATTGAGATTCTCGCCGGGGGTAAGCTGTATGGCAGGATACACCCATCGATCTCCGGCATCGGGGAATTGGGTGTCGAAGCGGGTGGCGTTTTCCGCAGCGTCGTTCGTGATGGCCGTCTGCCCGGAGCTGTTGGGAATCCAACGTTTGGCGTCAATAGAAAGAGGCCTGGCCCGCAGCGATTTGAGCAGGCTTTCCACCGGCGGAACGACAGGAACCGACAAGGGGCTGATGGGCAGCTTAGAGCACGTGCCTTCGACGCGTAGAAACGCCAGTGGTCCGGAGCCGTGGGTTTTCAGACGCACGGTAATCGGTTGTTCCAGCCAACTCATCGCGGGAATCGTCAGCGGTTCGGAAAGGTTGTCGACTTCACAGCCGTCGGAAAGATCCTTGAGCTGAACCTGTTTCCCGGTGCTGCTGAGATTGTTGATACGCAAGGCAGCCGCGGCGCTTTCGGGGTTTTTCAGGCTGATCGAATTCCGCCGAACGTCGAAATCGTTTCCCAGGTCAATCTGCAGGACGATGGTTTTGTCCATCGCGGGAGCGGCCTTCTCCGGCCGGGGCGACGGCGGGGCATCCGTCGCGCGGAGGTTGTGCAGGCCCAGAACATACTGCGGATGTCCGGTGGCCGTCAATTCCAGACGCTTCTTTGCCTTCCAGGTTTTCACAGGCCGGCCCGTCAAGTCAGTCATTTGAACGTCCCCGGATTGCATGGGCAGCCGGAACGTTTTTCCCGCATCCGAGGTGCTCCAGAACACCAGCCTTTGCTCGCCGTCGGGCTGTTGATAAAGCGTCGCGTCCACACCAGGGCCGGTGTTATACCTGCCGAGACATTCCGCTTCGCCCAGCAGCGTCGTCAGCGTCGCCAGGCCCGCATAGGCGGGTTTGACCGTCCAATCCCAGCGAATGATCCCCCAGGCCTTTCCGTCGTCGTATTCGTTGTAGGGTTTGAAAACGAAGAAGAAGTCTCTGGCCACGCCCAGCCGCTGGAACGTGACCTGGGCCTGAATCAGATAGTCGGCCTGCATGTGTTCCTGCTGAGTGTCGTGCTCGCGCAAGCGTGTGCCGGGCAGGATCGGATCACGCCGGGCGGTACCTTCGGTCACGCAGCCATTCTCCGTAACCCACATGGGCTTCTCGTCCAGGCCGAAACGCTTGAGAAACTCCCGCTTTTCCGCGACGATCCCCTGGAATTCACCGACCGTCTTATACACATGAAAATTGTAGGTGTCGAAATACTCTCCCGCACCGTTTTCCATCATGACTTCCATGAATCTCGGCGTGGGGTGGATGCAATTCGAACCCACCAGGACATTGAGATCGGGATTCGCCGCCTTGAAACCGAGGTAGGCGGCCTTTTGCGCCGCGGCGAAAATCCAGCCGGGCAGGTTGTTCGGGGCGTCCTGCTCGTTCCAGAATTCCCACGCCTGAACGCCGCCGTCAAAATCGCGTCCCGCGGTTTCGGTGAAGCGATAGAGAGAGACCAGATCGTCAGGGAAACCAAATCGGTCCTTGGAAACCCACGCCGGCGAGTCGTGGAAAACCTGGCAGACATTCACTCCATACCTGGCGAGCAGCTTGTCATTCTGAGCATAGCCGCCGAAATCAATTTGATCAGGCTGAGGGCTGGTACCCAACCAACTGACGCGGTCGCGCACCATCGGCACGCCCAGCAGCCGGGTCAGTTCCGCCAGCGATTCGTGCAGATTGTCCGGAGAATACAGGCTCGCCGGCGTCCAACTGAAGCAACTGTCCAGTGCATAGGGACAATCGGGCGAGACCTTGCGTGAAGCAGGATCGACAACCCGCGCGAAAGTTGTCTCTGCCTGCCATTCCTTCGTGTTCTGGGATTTCACTTTCAGGCGGTAATATCCCAGCGGCAAATCCGAGAGCACGAGGAGGTCCCTGGTATTCGTCCAAAGCCCCTGCTGGATTTCCTGGCCAAGCCAGTCTTCCAGCGACCACTGCCAGGCGGACGTGACCGGCGGAAAAACGAATCGCACGGATACAGGCTGGGATTCGGGAAATACGTTCCCCACCCGATCCGTCGTCAGCAGCGTAGGGAGTTCGAGTTTTTGCAGGGGATCATGCAGCAGGGTGATTGCGTCGATCGCAAACGCATACAAGCCATCGCCGGCGGGCCGGGGCTTGTCCGCCCGCAGACTCAGCGTATGCTCCGCCGCAGACAGGTTCGTTATCACCAGGTTCGTCCAGGCCAGCGTGTTGGTTAATCCCCAACGTTGCGTGGAGCAGTTCTGCGTTGGGATCGCTTGCCAGTCTCCGTCGTCCAGGCGATAAGACATCGGCGAGACCCAGATGTCGTTCACCGGCTGGGCGGCAAGTTGAATAAGATATTCCCCAGCCTGGGAAACCTGGAACGTGTATATCACTTCATGCGGGTCTGCTTCCTGGGTCAGAAGAAGGAATTGTTTACCGTTGTAACAATCCTCACGGGGGAGGACCGACCAGGCAGTGGTTTGCTTCGTTGCGGCTTCGCCCTCGATCCAGATGTCATACGCGGGTTTCTGGGGCGGCTTGGTCTCCGATACCGGCAGATGGACAAGAACGCTATCCGCAGCATGGGAAACAACGGCGCAGAAAAGAAGAATACTCGTAAGCACCAAGGCTCGAATAATGAAATAATGCTTCGTTATCTTCGGCATAAAAATTTCTTTCATCTCGATTTTTTAACTTGTATTGAATCATCAATTCAATCGAGCCACAATAATTAAAATTAAACCGGCCAAATACCCCAAAAACATAAATGTTAAAATTCGATGGGTACCAACCGAAGCGCCTTTAAATTCCCGCCAGATAAACACCCCCCAGAAGGCCGCTACCATCGTCGCCCCCTGGCCCAGGCCATACGATACCGCAAAACCGGCCGAACCGCTGGCAATGATGCTGAACGACATCCCCAGACACCAGATCATCCCTCCCAGTATCCCGATCAGATGCAGCCGGGGATTGCCCTGGTGAAAATAATCCGCATAACGGACCGGCTTGCCGGCAAAAGGCTTATACATGACAATCGTATTCCACAGAAAATTCGACAACAGCAAGCCGATGGAAAAGATTACCACCGCCGTATAGGGGGTAAGCTTGCCGGCCTGCGGTTGATGAAAATCGGTGGACATCGAGCCAGCCACAAACCGGTAAAAGAATCCCATCAGCAGCCCGGCCCCGATGGAAATGATATAACCTTTAGTGGAAGTTTTACCCGTTTGCCCCGGCAGACGCCGATAGGCAACCGCCGCCAGAATAATCGCCGCCACAATCAAAGCAGTTCCCACAAACAGCCATCCGGCATTCCCCACCGGTTCATAGATATAATTCACAATCACCCCCAGGACCAGCGCCAGACCGATACCAATCGGAAAGGCAATGGCCAAACCTGCAATATCGATAGCCGCCACCAGCAGAATGTTGGCTATATTGAAAATAACACCTCCCAGCAAGGCAGAACCAATACTGGAAGTCTCCGCCTGCCCCAGATCAGCTAGAAAGCTGCGGCCTTCCGTTCCGGTGCTGCCCAGGGTAAAAGCGAAAATCAGAGCAAGAAGCAGGACTCCCAGGGAATAGTCCCAGTAGAAGAGCTGAAACGCCCATTGTTTGCTGGCCAGCTTCTGGGTGTTGGCCCAAGAGCCCCAGCACAGCATCGTCACAAAACACATCACCACCGCGATTGAATACGAATCCACAATAAACATAATTTCACCTTAAAAAATACCGATACCCTTATTCATTCATTTCGACTCACACGTTTTTATAAATGCGGCCACTTCCTCATAGGCAGGCATGGAAGGCTGGGCGCCTTCGCGCGTCACCGACAAGGCGGCAACATAATTGGCAAACCGGGCCGCCTCCGTGATGGACCGGCCCCCCGCAATCCCCCAGGCCAGGCTGCCGGTAAAGGCATCCCCCGCCGCCGTGGTATCGACTGCGGCAACGGCAATCGCCGGGCAAAACAGTTTTTCCTTTGGGGTGGCCACCGCATAGCCCTTTTGCCCCATCGTAATAATTACCGACTCCACTCCCATCTCCCGCAGCCTGGCCGCCGCGGAAAAGGCGGAGTCCTGATCTTCCACCCGGATATCGGTCAGAATTTCCGCTTCGGTCTCGTTTGGTGTGATGATGGCGGTTTTCTCCAATAATCCCTTGCCCAGCGGCTGGGCCGGGGCCGGATTCAGGATAAACGGCACCTTATACTGATAAGCCGTCTCGGCGGCATACTGGACCGTTTCCAGCGGCACCTCCAGCTGGGCGACCACCGCGCCAGCCGCACGAATATCCGATGCGGCCTGGCCCACATCCTCCGGTGTAAGCTTATGATTGGCGCCCGGAACCACCACAATCACATTGCAGCCTTGTTGATCCACAAAGATACCGGCCACACCGGTGGATACTTCATCCGTCTGCAAAATATATTTGTCCCGGATGCCGAACGCGGCAAACTGCGCCCGCAGTTCCTTCCCGTACAGGTCCCCCCCCAGCCGGGTCACTAAAAACACCTCGGCCCCCAGCCGGGCCGCCGCCACCGCCTGATTGGCCCCTTTCCCACCCGGGATCATGCGAAACTGATCCCCCAGAATCGTTTCGCCCACCCTGGGAATCCGCCCGGCCCGAATCACCAGATCCATATTCGAACTGCCCACGACCATCACCCTGGCTGCCATAATAAATTCTCCTGCATTCTGTTCATACCGGATTTACCGATTGAATCCATTCAATCAGTAATTTGGTGGCAATACTGCCGATTTCTTTTTCATTTTGCGCCACCGTCGTTACCGGGGTTCGCAAATATTCACAATAGACCTGATCATCGAATCCGATTAAGGAAATATCCCGCGGGATTTCCATCCCTTCCTCCGTTAACGCCCGAATAGTCCCCAGGCAGATCAAATTGCTCAGCGCCATGATCGCGGTAAACTTCTTCTCCTGCCGCAGCAGCAGCTTGGTCTTGATATACCCATTTTCCAGTCCGAAATCATTCCCGACCAGCAACGATTCATCGATTGCTACCTGGTATTCTTGCAGCGCCTGCCGGTAGCCGCGTACCCGTTCCCGGTTCGGCAGGGAGGCGGTGCGGCCCTGCACACAGGCAATCCGCCGGTGGCCGCGTTCCAGCAAATATTTAACCGCTTGATACGTACCCTTAAAATTATCAGAAGAAACATAAGGCAGTTTTATCTCCGGCAGATAGCGGTCCACAATCACCATCGGCCAGTCCCGCCGGGCATACTCCTGCAAATGGTCCGTCGTCTCCCCCACCGGGGCAATCAAAAATCCATCCACCTTGCGGGCCTCCAGCAATTCCAGTGATTTGATTTCCAGCGAGGTATCTTCCTCGCTGTCACACAGGATGATGGAAAAGCCGGCCTGCCGCGCCTCCACCTCAATCTGGCGGGCTACCCGGGCGAAAAAAGGATTCGAAATATCCGGAATAATCAGTCCGATCGTCTGCGTCCGGTTCAATCGCAAACCCTGGGCCAGCGGATTGGGGACAAAACGCCATTTCCGTGCCAGTTCCAGCACCGCCTTTTCGGTTTTGGCACTGATGCGGTATTTTTTCCCATTTCCGCTTAAAACCCGCGATACCGTGCTTTCCGAAACCTGCAATTGCCGGGCGATGGCTTTGAGCGTAACGGGCGGCTTGGCTTTTCTGGCAGACATTCCGGACTCCGGATCAAATAGAACAATCGTTTGTTCTATTTTGCACAATCCTTTGTGCAGTGTCAATTAAATTTTTATAATTTTTCCCGCTCCCCCGGATAAAATCAGGGCCGGCCGGTCCGGCTGCCGTAATAATCCTTTATCCGCCAATAAGTTGCGCCGGAAGATCGGCATAATATAATTGTGTCACGATGGCCCACCCCCTTGCCTATGAAAATGTATCGGTTTCACCAACATCCAGAACTACGGTTCGAGGCTAATGGCCTCAACCGGGCAGCTTTCTTTGGCTTCTTCGCAACTATCCTGAACCTCCGGCGGGACCGGGTCCGTCTTGACAACGGCAACATTACCGCTCAACTCGAACACTTCGGGGCAGATATCGGTGCAAAGTCCACAGCCGGTACAGGTATCCTGATCCACAATCGCTTTCATGAGCAGTCTCCTTACAAAGTGTATCCGTTTTGATAAATACCCATTCGAGTTAACGAATTGGATCCAGTTGGGGTTTTCTCTCGTACGGGGCCTGCGGGGCGGAATTTTTCCCGGCGGAAAACATCGAGATTTCCCGCAGCCGTTGGATAATGGGCGGCATTTCCCGAATCACAAAATCAACTTCCTCTTCGGTGGTATAGCGGCTCAGGCTGAACCGGATGGAGCCATGGACGGCGGTGAAAGGCACCCCCATCGCCCGCAGTACATGGGAGGGTTCCAAAGACCCGCTGGTACAGGCGGAGCCGGAGGAGGCGGCAATTCCCAGGCTGTCCATCAGCAGTAGAATCGCCTCCCCTTCCACAAATTCAAAACTGATATTGGTGGTATTGGGCAGGCGGTGGGCCGTGTCGCCGTTTACACGGGCATCCAGGCAATGTTTCAGCAGGCCGGTCTCCAGCTTGTCCCGCAAACGCCGAACCCGGCTGTTTTCCTCCGCCATATAGGTTTGGGCCAATTCGCAGGCCTGGCCGATAGCGACGATGCCGGCGACATTTTCCGTGCCGGCCCGCCGGCCGGATTCCTGATGGCCGCCGACCATAAAGGGCGTTAACGGAGTACCGCGCCGGACATAGAGGACGCCAATTCCCTTCGGGCCGTGTAATTTGTGGCCGGAGATACTCAGTAAATCGATTTCAGTTTGCTGCAGGTCAATGGGCAGTTTGCCCACCGCCTGGACGGCGTCACAGTGAAAGAGGCAGTCTTTGGCATGAACGATGCGGGCGATTTGGTCAACAGGAAAAACGACACCCGTTTCATTGTTGGCGTACATAATCGTCACCAGAGCCGTATCTTCGGTAATAGCCTCTTCCAACTGTTTCAAATCCAACTGACCCAGGGCATCGACCGGCAGTTCGGTCAGGCGGTAACCACGGGTTTGAAGCAGCCGGCAGACAGCACGAACCGCCGGATGCTCGACCCGGCTGGTGATAATATGTTTTTTATCGGGCCGGCTGGCCAAAACCCCGTGAATCGCGGTATTGTCGCTTTCGGTGCCGCCGCTGGTAAAAATGATCTCATCCGGTTGCGCCCCGATCAGTTTGGCCGCCTGCGCTCGCGACGCTTCAAGTGCCTGCTGTGCCCGGCGTCCATAATAATGGAGGGACTGGTCGATCCGATGCCGGAGCTGGCCGCCGAAATGGTGCATGCTGGAGGCGTTGCCATAAAATTCCTTCAGGTAAGGCGTCATAGCCGCCAGGACGTGTTGGTCTATCTGCGTGGTCGCGTTATTATCCAGGTAAATATTTTTCATTATTTTTTCTCTTCCACAATCAAGTCTTCGCTGACAAACTCCCGCAATCGGGCCTGTACCACCTCGGCCAGGGTGAATTCCGAAACCTGGCATTTAGCGCACATCCCCCGGAAGGCGATGATCACGCGGTTGCCCTCGACATCGATCAATTCCAGATCCCCGCCGTCAGCCTGCAAAGCCGGGCGTACCTGCTGGTCTAATGTTTTTTGTACCAGTTGAATTTTCTCGATATTGGTCAGCGGCTTTTGCGGCCTGGCCGGTTTTACGGGCGGAAGGTCTTTTTGCTGCTGGCGGGCATGTTCCTGCTGGACCTGGCGTATGATATTCTCGATATCCGGATGACAGCCCCGGCAGCCGCCGCCGGCCTTGCAATAATTCGTCACCTCTTCCACCGTTTTGAGGTTATTTTCTCTGGTTACCCGCCGGATTTCATTTTCCGTAACGCCGAAACAGGTGCATATGACTTTGCCTTCCAGACTATGCCTGACCGTACCGCCGGTGCGGTAATTTTCAATGGCCGCTTCCAGGGCCTCCCGCCCCATCACCGAACAATGCATCTTCTGTTCCGGCAGGCCGCCCAGAAAATCGGCAATATCCTGGTTGGTGATCTTCTCCGCTTCCTCCAGGGTCTTTCCCTTGATCATCTCGGTTAGAGCGGATGAAGAGGCGATGGCCGAGCCGCAGCCGAAGGTCTGAAATTTGACATTGGTAATCCGGCCCGCCGCATCCAGCTTAAACATCAGCTTCAGAGCATCGCCGCAGGCCAGCGATCCTACCTCGCCGACACCATCGGGATTTTCGATAATCCCGACATTACGCGGATTGAAAAAATGTTCTTTGACTTTTTCGGTATAATCCCACATGTTGGTTTCCTGTTATGTAATCTTTGTTTCCACTTGGTTTCTCGGCTCCAGCCAGTTCCCCCTGACTTTATGCCTTTCTATTTCTGCTTCCGCCAGGGACCTTATTTTATACGCAGAATCCCGAATTGTCCCATATAAAACCCCGCAACCCACATCCAGCCGGTGCCGCTCCCCTTCTTCAGCCAGATGCAGCAATTTTTGGGACAATTCCAAGGCCTTTAGCAAATTTTTATTCGTTTGTTTACACATTTTTTTTGCCTGTCGCAATCAATTTCCAGCAGTAAAATAATTTCGCAAAATCTATACCATTTTTAAGCTGATAACAGCCTAAACATAAATACTTATAAATAAATATTTTATGTGATTTTCCAAGAATTGGGGTGCCCAAACAGAGCCTCCCCAGCGTATCAATTGATGAGTCATTATGATTCTATTCTCCTTGCCAGGCAACCGCAAAAATTATATAAGTGTTTATTATAAAATGCATTATATTTTATTTAATTCATTTTATATTGTCTCACGAATGTCTCAAGAGACAGTTATGAGACGTCCTGGCTTTGTTTTATCAAGAATGTATCTTCTTTATTTATAATATTTTATAAAATTTCTGATTCCGCTGCGTCTTGTTTTTTGGGCAGCCGTTTCCTTTCTAAAGAGCTCTCTGTTCAGGTGAATTGGTATTTATCCAAACTGTCGCTATTCAATAATGTATTTTTAACTCATTTATATTTAAGTCTTTACATTAATTTTGCAAAATGACTGGAACGTTTGGCATATACATTGCTCTATTGTGTATGCCAGATGCGTTGACATTACTCAAAATGATTATAGGAGGCATCTGAAATGAAGGCGAATGAACAAAATAATAAAATTCCGGAAATGCTGGACAAGCTCAAGCTGAAAAAACCGGAAAAGACCGTGTTAGAAAAAATTCTGCGGGAGCCGATAGCCTATATTCCTGATCCGCGATTCTGCCGCAGCAGCATTATGATACCCTACATGGATAAGATGGTGGAAGTGGTACCCGGTCAGGCTTTAAAGCAGGAAGAAGAAGAAACCTTGTTCCTGCAAATGAACTATCACCGGCATAAATTGTGCCAGTTACGGCGTAAGTTTTTACGCACCAAAGAGTTCCGTTCCAAGCTGGCCGGTGATTTGCACAATCGCTATCAGAAGCAGCAGGAAGCTCGTTCCCTGATTGTCACGGCCAATATGGGTCTGGTTCTGGCCATGGCCAAACGGATGGATCATATCAATGTCGAATTTACCGATCTGATCAGCGAAGGCAGTATGGCGCTGCTGCGGGCCACGGAAAAATTTGACTGCGGACGCGGCATAAAATTCAGTACCTATGCCTGCCGCGCAATTCTAAAATCGTTTTCCCGGATTGCCAAGCAGACCTACCGGTATCGCAATTTCTTCCCCGCCCAGCTGGATACGACCTATGAAAAAGATGATTCCCTGGAGCGGGTTCGCGAGAAAAAGACGATGGACTATGCCGACGAAGTGAATGCGATAATGAATCAAAATCTGGCGGAACTGAGCCATATTGAGCAGTTGGTGGTTGAAATGCGTTTTTCGCTGGGCGAACAAAAGGACCATAAGCCGTTGACCTTGAAGGAAGTGGGTGATAAGCTGGGGCTGACCAAGGAACGAATCCGGCAGATTCAGAACAAAGCGCTGGCCAAGCTGAAAGATGTGGCGGAAGAAAGGATGGTGTTCGCCTGAGAATCCGGCCGGAAAAATCATCATCCGCCGACTCGAAGAAAGACAACATCCATGACAAAAATACTGGCTCTTACCAGCAGTCCCCGCCGGGGCGGAAACAGTGAATTGCTGCTGGATGAATTTCTTCGCGGCGCGAAGGAAAGTGCCTGTGAAGTAGAGAAAATTGCCCTTGCCGGACTGCAAATCCACCCCTGTACGCAGTGTGATGACTGTCAGCGAACCGGCCAGTGCCACATCGCTGATGATATGCAGTGGTTATATCCCAGGATATCAGAGTCTGAGGTTCTGGTTCTGGCCAGCCCGATTTATTTCATGGCCCATTGTGCCCAGGCAAAACTCTTTATCGACCGCTGCCAGGTCTTCTGGGCCAGGCAGTACATCTTAAAACAGCCGCCGGCCCCTTGCGGTTCGACGACCCGGCGCGGAATCTTTATTGGTGTCGGCGCTACCCGCGGGGAGAAAGTCTTCGCCGGCGCTAAAGTCACCATGAAATGGCTGTTTGATACCCTGCAGATGGACTACTGGGGCAACCTGCTGATTGAAGGGGTGGACACTAAAGGGGCGATTCGCAGCCATCCCACCGCCCTGCCGGAAGCTTACGCGTTAGGCTTGAGACTGCTGCAGGGGTAATTCAGTTCCGTTCTACTCAAAGCGGTTTATATCCTGCATTCCGCCTGGCAAGATGCTGCCGATCCCAAATACCAAATATTTCCTTTCTATGTGATACAAATCACATAATTTTATGATAAGGATGGGGATATAATAGTCGTACAGGAAATATTATTGCCGCTGGCAACCGGTTTTTCTTGACATGGTCAAGCTAAATTCCTATAGTTTTTACTCTTGCCAGCTCAGTCAGACCGGACGAGCAGAATTGCGATAAATGTAGATTATTAAACGATTTACTAATTAGAGCAGGAAAAGCCTCTATGTCACATTATATTGTATTGGTAAAGCAGGTACCTGATGTAACCCAGATCACCGACAATGCCTTCGATCCCAAGACCGGCAATTTGATGCGGGGAAAACTGGCCTCCGTCATCAATGAGCTGGATGCCCAGGCACTGGCCTTTGCGGCCCGGATGCGGCATCTGGAACCCGACCGGCAGGATCAGCAAAGCAAGATCATCGCCCTGACGATGGGGCCGCCCATGGCGGATGAGGTATTGCGGTATGCCCTGAGCCGCGGGGCGGATGAGGCCGTCCTTTTGACCGACCGGGTACTCGGCGGGGCAGACACCTGGGCCA
>JAKJEP010000034.1:13027-16203 GCA_022705365.1 Planctomycetota bacterium
CCGCCAATCCGCTGGCCTTTGCCATCCGCAAGATCATTAAAGACCTGCTGGGCGGTACCAGCGACTACTATGTAGTGGCCGGTATGCAGTCCGTCGATGGCGACACCGCCCAGGTCCCCGCCCAGATCGCTGAAGAGATGAAAATCCCCTGCGTTTCCTACGCCACCGAGGTGGAATACAAAAACAAACGGTTTGAATTTACCCGCATCATCAGCGGCGGCAGCCAGATCGTCACTCCCAAAACCAAACCCGCCATCGTTACCGTCGCCAAATATGAGTTCCCGCTCTTCCCGACGTTTGCGGCGACCCGCAAGGCCAACGCCACTTCCATCATCCAGTGGACCGCGGAAGATGTCAAACCGACGTATTTCGGCGTCACCGGTTCGAAAACCCGCGTCATCCGCGTCTTTCCGCCGCCCAAAACCTCCCGCAAATGCCTGGAAATCAAAGAGGCACGCGAGTTTGCCCAAATCCTGAAAAAACTGGCCAAAGCCGGAGAAACACACGCCGCCGCGGATTCACACCTGAACCATCGTTATGTCCTGCCCGGCAACCGCACCAATCCCTTCGACCGCAGCTTCGAGGGCACGCAAAAGGAAAGCGAAGCCTTCGAGCAGTTGGTCAAAAAGCTGAAAGAACTCAACATTCATAACCTTTCGGATATAACCGCGGAGGTGAAGGAACAAATCGTACAGGATAAATCGCTGGGCATCACCGGCAAGGCGCTGGAGGAGATGCTCGCCGGCCTGCAGGCCAGCAAGCCCCTTTACGAAGGAGAGGTATGGGTAGTGGCCGAAGAAACCGGCGAGGAGATTACCCCCGCGACCTTCGAGCTGGTCGGCAAGGCCCGTGAACTGGCCGACTCGCTCAACACCCACGTCGGGGTAGCCCTGGCCGGGAAAAAAGTCGGGCATCTGGCCCAGTCCCTGATCGAAGCCGGGGCGGACAAAGTCTATTGCCTCGAACATGAACTGCTGGCGGAGTTTGACCCGGCCGCCTACCGCAAGGCCATTGCCGGAGTCATCGAAAAATACTGGCCGCAGATCGTACTTTTCGCCGCCACTCCCCAGGGACGGGTACTGGCCCCGATGGTATCCTACCGCGTCGGCTGCGGCCTGACGGCGGATTGCACCTCGCTGGACATTCGCGACAGCTCCCGCAAGAGTGAGATCGCCGTCCTCATGCAGACCCGTCCTGCCCTGGGCGGCAACGTCATGGCCACCATCTGCACCAAGGATTCCAAATGCCAGATGGCCACCGCCCGGCCCGGTGTAATGAAACGGCTGCCGGCCGACCCGGCCCGGAAAGGCCAGATCATCCCCTGCCCGGTGGAACTGACAAAAGACGACCTCAGCCTGGAGATCATCAACACCGAACGCGGCACCGGCCATGTCAATTTCAATGCCGATATCATCATCTCCGGCGGCAAGGGCCTGCAGAGCAAAGAGCGTTATATGAACCTGCTGACCACTCTGTGTACCGCGGTCGGCAAGCAGCTCGGCGTCACCGTGGAGCGGGGCGCATCCCGTGCCGCCGTGGAGCAGGGCTTCACCGAACGAGTGCATCAGGTCGGCCAGACCGGCACCGCCGTCGGCCCCAATGTGTATCTGGCGATGGGCATTTCCGGGGCCATTCAGCATATGATCGGCGTGGCTAACAGCCAGACCATTCTGGCCATCAACAACGACCCGGCCGCCCCGATATTCAAACAGTGCGACTATTACATGGTCGCCAACGTCGAAGAGGTAGTACCCCAATTAGTCCAAGTACTGGGAGAGCAATAACCGTGTACAGTGAAAAAGATTATTCCCGTGTTTCCGTTTTGATTGTCGGCGCCGGCCCGGCGGGCCTGGCGGCAGCGATTTCCCTGAAAACACGCCGCCTGGACCTGGATGTCTGTGTGATTGACAAAGCGGACAAGCCCGGCAACCACAACCTTTCCGGTGCGGTGCTGGAGATCCAGCCGCTGCATGACCTGCTGGACCATTACGACCCCAAATGGCCCGAACACGAGCAGGCCAAACATACCTTCGAACGGACCGTGGAGCAGGACGACGTCCGGTTCTTCCTGGGGCAGAACCTGGCCTTCTGCGTTTCCCCGATGATTACGATGGCCAAATGGCTGCACCTGGGCTTCGGCCAGATGATTCACAAGGGCGATTATATCGTCTCGGTCAGCAAATTAACCGCCTGGCTCAGCCGGGTGGCCAAAGATCTCGGCGTCGAGGTCATCCACGGCTTTTCGGCGGCGGATATTCTGGTTGATCCAGCCACCGGCCGGGCCTCTGGTGTCAAACTGGTCGATCAGGGGCTGGACCACGAAGGCCATCCCCAGCGCAATTATGTTCCCGGGGAAACCATCTCCGCCGACCTTGTCATCCTAGCCGAAGGCTGCGACGGCCTGCTGACCGAAAAATACATAGAGAAGGCGGGCCTCCAGCGGGAAGCGAACAAACTCTTCTCCGTCGGCGCCAAGGAGTTGATCGAGGTCACGCCCCAACAGTATGAGCAATTCGGCGACCACCGCGTCGTGCACGCCATGGGCTGGCCCATCTGGACCCCGCTCATCGGGCCGGGCATCTTCGGCGGCGGCATTATGTACGCCTTCGGCAAGAACCAGATCGCCGTGGGCATGATCGTCGGGGCCGACTGGAAATATTACGATTTCAATCCGCAGGAGGCCCTGGTCCGCTTCAAGCAGCATAAATTTGTGAAGCAGTTCATCGACGGTGGCACCGTGGTCGAGGCCGGCGCGAAGATGATCCCGGAAGGCGGCTATTACGCCATCCCCCGCGATCCGCGGACGAACACCATCGGCAAAAGCAATGTCCTGATCATCGGCGACAGTGCCGGTTTTGTGAACATGCTCAAGATCAAGGGACTGCATAACGCCATCACCTCCGGGGATATCGCCGGTCAGGCGGCGGCCCAAACCCTGCATGCGCCCGACCAGGCCGCCCGGATCTATACCCAGATGCTGGATGCCTCATCCGTCAACCGCGAGATGTACTCCGCCCGCAAATACCGCCAGACGGTAGCCAAGCTGGGCAATGCCATCGGATTCCCGGTCTCCACGCTGGGTCCGTTGCTGCCGCGCTTCCACGTCGAGCGGGATTTCGAGGCCATGACCACCGCCTCCTATAAATTCCATCTGGACACCCCCTTCGACAAGGACA
>JAKJEP010000350.1 GCA_022705365.1 Planctomycetota bacterium
GCTGGGAGATCGGGAGGAGCTGCTGCAAAGGCGGCTCTGGGCCGATCAAGTGAATTGGCTGGTTGAGCCGGCCCCCACCGAACCATTTGCCGCCACCATCCAGATTCGCTATAATCATCGCGGCGCCCCCGGAACTGTAACACCGCTGGCGGATACGCGGGGCGGCCCCCTGGTGCAGGTAGAATTTGATGAGCCGATTTGTGCCATCACACCCGGCCAGGCCGCAGTTTTTTACCAGGAGGATGGTGTTCTGGGCGGTGGATGGATAGAACTTGGCGAAAAATAGTAATACTCGTGCACTTATTATACAACCCGGGGCTCTGGGCGACAGCATATTGACACTTCCTCTGGCCCGTTTAATTATCGAGCAGTGTGATATAAACAGCATCGATATGATGGGCCATGAACAATATCTGGAGGTATTTCAGTCCCGGACCGTGCTGGACCATATCCTTTCGCTGGATGCCACCCCCCTGCACCCGCTGTTTACCAGCCACAGCCGTTTTGATTTGCCGGAAAAGGACCCTCTGATTGACCTGTTTCGTCATTACGATCTGGTGGTTTCGTTCTTGCACGATAACGAAGGCCATTTCGAAAAAAACCTCATTTATACCCTGGCCATCACCCATGCCGCCGAGGTAGTCTCCCTGCAGCTGCATCCGCCAGAAGATTATCCCCGGCATACCAGCGAATTTTTTATGGAGCAGTTTATCGAACAAGCACCTGATACGTGGCTGCGTATTTCCCCCTGCTATCTGGATGAACCCTTAATTAAACACAGTCAGAAAGACCTGGAAACAGGTCGGCAATATCTCGAAAAGATGGGATTAAACCTTTCCGGGAAGATCATCGCCATCCATCCGGGCAGCGGATCGGAGCAAAAATGCTGGCCCCGGGCCTGTTTTTTGCAAATAGCGGAAAATTTGGTTAAAAACGGGCTTCAGCCTCTTTTTTTAGTGGGCCCGACGGAACTGGAACGCTGGGAAAAGAGCGAAATTCTTGAATTTTCGAAAAAATATCATACCCTGTCCAATATCCCCCTCAGCCAACTTGCACCGATCTTAAGCATTTGTGATGGTTTTCTGGGAAATGACAGCGGGATGGCCCATTTGGCTGGCAGCATGGGATTAGCTACCCTGGCCGTATTTGGCCCATCTAAGTCTATACACTGGAAGCCTTTAGGTGCATTATCAAGAATTTGCCAGCCGGATTCCGGTGAAAATAGCCTTTTCCCCTCTTTTGCAAAAGTCATGCGGGAAGTACTATTATTGATCCGGTAACCGCTACTCGTTCAGTAAAATACCATAACCTGATAATTTTTTAGAAAAAACATTTGCAACTCCAGGCAGGTTGATTATACTTTGGCCAAAGTTACCGTAGGTAATAACTTGCGGGTGTAGCTCAGTGGTAGAGCGTCACGTTGCCAACGTGAGTGTCGTGGGTTCGAATCTCATCACCCGCTTTTAGGAAACGCAACGTATTTCCCCAAATGAAGTTGGATTTCCGCATAGAATTCCGATTCCCGTTAAGCCAGCCTCATTTGTCAGGTTTTCCGTTGCGGCTGGAAGAAGGCCAAGTATAGAGGTTTTTCGGCCAAATGGCGTTTTACTGGTCGTAAAAGGCATCTATTCTTGGCCCTTTTTTGCAAACAGGAGCAAATGGTAATGGCTGAAACAGAAAATAATGCAGGTCAAACGGATACCGAAACCCAGGAAAAGTTTAACTGCCAGGTAAATGTGGCAGACAGCGGTCCCTGGAAGAAGAAAATCACGGTGGATATCCCCCGTGAGGAAATCGACAAGGAGATGAACAAACAATACGGGGATCTGGTTCACTCCGCGGAAATCCCCGGATTCCGCAAAGGCCACGCCCCCCGGAAGCTGATCGAAAAACGCTATGGCCAGGATGTCACCAGCCAGGTGAAGTTGCAATTGATGGCCCAGGCTTTTAAGCAGATTGACGAAGACCAGGATTTTGAAATTCTGGGCGAGCCGGATTTCGATCCGGAAAAAATCGAACTGCCGGAAAGCGGCGATTTCCACTTTGACTATGAAGTCGAAGTCAAGCCCACCTTTGAACTGCCGGCACTGGAAGGAATTCGGATCGAAAAGAAGATCTACGAGATCAACGAAGACCGTATCCATGAGGCCTTGGAGGAATTCCTGCGGCGTAACGGGGAACTGGTGGATATTAACGAAGAAGCCGCCCAGGAAGGGGATATTCTCCGGGCGAACGTCACCATGACGGTGGAAGGTATCGAGCAGCCGGAAACCTTTACCGATCACCCCCTGCGGGTGGCGGAATCGGGCATCCACGGCGTCTGGATCGAGGATATGGCAACCGTACTGGAGGGCGTCAAGGTCGGTGAAACCAGAAGCTGTTCTGCCACGGTGCCGGATACACATTCCAACGAAGAATACCGCGGTAAAAAAGCTCAGTTTACCATCCAGGTAAATACCCTCAAGCGGCTGATTCCCGCCGAAGTGAACGAGGAATTTTTGGCCAAGATCGGCGTGGAATCCGAAGAGGAATTGAAAAAAGTCCTGGAATCCAGTCTGGAAAACCAGACCGAACGGGAAGTCCGCAATTCCATGAAGCAGCAGGTTTATGAGTACCTCAATAAAAACATAGCCTTTGAACTGCCGGTCGGCGTCGCTGCCCGTCATGCCAACCAGGTATTGATCCGGCGTTATTACGATCTGCTGAATCAGGGTATTCCCAGCGAGATGATCGAGGAGAATATCGAGAAACTCCGATCCTCCAGCAGCGAGCAGGCGGCCCAGAACCTCAAGATGGATTTCATTATGGATGCCATCTCCGACAAACTGGAAATCGAAGTCTCGGAAGGGGAAATTAATGCCGCCATCGCCCAGATGGCCGCCGTAAACCGCCGCCGGCCGGAAAGCCTGAAAAATGAGATGCAGAAAGAGGGCCGGCTGGACAATATCCGCAGCTACATCCGGGATGAGAAAGCCATTGATAAAATTCTGGAAATGGCCCAGGTGGTAGATGCCCCCGTCGAAGAGGAAAAAAAGCCCAAAAAGAAAACCCCCAAAGCCGCGGCCAAAAAATCAGAGAAAAAAGCGTCGAAAAAAGAAGTAAAACGCACTCCTCCTTCTGCCGATACTGAATAGGAGTTGGATCTTTCGTTTTGGCAGCGGAATGTCTTTATGAGGATTTTGCAATGGAATTATATCGGCCGGAATTAATCAGGCAAACGGCTCAGCTTTCCAGCCCTTCCGGGTACCAGCGTACGCGTGAGATGGGTTTAAATGAAATGCTGTTGGAGAACCGCTGCCTGTTTCTGGATATGCCCCTGGATCCTTCCTACGTCACCAGCCAGGGAACCGTCTGCTCAATGGTCATCAAGGCCCTGCTGTATCTGGATAATCTCAAGCGGGGCAGCGACATCCATCTCTATATCAATTGTCCCGGCGGCAGTGTGGATGACACGATGGCCATTTATGACACCATGCAGTTTATCAGTTCCGATGTCTGCACCTATTGTGTCGGCCATGCCGCCAGCGGCGGGGCGATTATTCTGGCGTCCGGCGCCAAAGGGAAACGCTATGCCCTGCCGCATGCCCAGGTCATGCTGCATCAGCCCTGGGGCGGAGTGGGCGGCCAGGCGGCGGATATCAAGATCCAGGCCGAAGAAATCATCAAAACCAAAAAAATGATCAATCAGATTCTCACCAAGCACACCGGCCAGAGCCTTGATAAAATCGAGGAAGAAACCGAGCGGGACCGTTATATGAGCGCGGAAGAGGCCAAGGCCTACGGCATTGTGGACGAAGTGCTCCATAGCGAAGAAGGCAGTAAATCCAAAGAGAAAATTTAACAAGCAAAGCGAGTACGATTATGGCTTCAGGCAATCT
>JAKJEP010000351.1 GCA_022705365.1 Planctomycetota bacterium
GGCATAGGTTACGTTTTTCGTATAAGACGATTCCAGATGAATCGCCTTCTCGTAATATTCGATCGCCTTGGTTCGGTTGTGGAAGTAATCATCGTAAATCCGCGCCACCGCAAACCGCGCCGGCAGCAGTGTCTGCGGTTCCCACTGCCACACCCGCTGGTAATACAGCATTGCCGTCGTCTTCTCGCCCAGGTAATGATTATAAATCTCCCCGATCTGGAATGCCGCATCGTCAATCTTATCGCTGTCCGGATACAGGGTAATTAACTGATTGAACTTTTCCACCGCCGCATACATGGCCTTCTTATCCACCCCGATCTTCCCCAGCGAGCCGCGCCCGCTCTTCATCGTAGCCATTCCCTCATCATACAGCACATCCGCCTCCATTACCATCGTCGAGGCCCGCAAATCCGGCCCCGCCACTTCCGCCACCACCAGGTACGCATACCGCGGACCCAGATTCAGGTTTTTCAGCTCTTCCTTGACCCATCGGGCTTTAAGCTGATTGCCCTGCCGATTGTAGAAATCCAGCATCAGCTCCAGCGTCTCCTTGTAATTCGCCCGATGCCGGCCCATCTGCTCCACCAACTGCACCTCCGCATTCCGCTGCAGGTCCGCGGCCTCGGCGCCGCTCAGAGGATCCGACGACTCCACCAGGCCGGGCTCTTCCAGCAGGGCCGGATTTTCCGCCGTTGCGGCTGCCTCGGTATTATACGGCCGGTTCTGCTGGCATCCCAGAACACCCGCCAGCCATGCCATAACCAGTAAGCTCGCCAGAATCCGATTGATTCTTCTTACATTCCCCATTAGCTAGTCTCCTTATCACATTTCTCAACATCATCCCTGTAAAAAAACAATTCATGACGAATTGAAACAACAACCCCCTTTTTTGTCAAGAAAAAGACGGTATCCCAGCTCATCAGAAAATTCCCTCGGCCTGCCATTCTGCCGCCGGTGGACGAATAACCAGGCATCATACCAAAATTATCCGGAAACTCAAAAAATCATAAAACTCGTATTTATAGATACTTATGTTTTATGTCCTCGCCGAATTCCGCTATTCCCATCCAACCATCTTTTTTCCACTTGCCATCGAATTTAATCATTGGGACGGCGACAAAAATTGGCTCCGCTTCCACTTGCCAAATCCGCTTAACCGCTCCGGTCACACGGTACGGTTTGTGAAAATTATTTCCACTGGACTTTGGTTCGCCTATGGAATACAATTAGCAAGTAATTTAATCATATGTAACGCGAAAGGAAAATCCTATGAAAAAGTATGGGGCCGAGTTTTTTGGGACATTTTGGTTAGTTCTGGGCGGGTGCGGCAGTGCGGTCCTGGCAGCGGCGTTTCCCAACGTGGGCATCGGCTTGCTGGGAGTTGCTCTGGCTTTCGGTCTGACGGTAGTGACGATGGCGTATGCGATTGGCCATATCTCCGGCTGTCACCTGAATCCGGCGGTTTCAGTCGGGCTTTGGGCCGGCGGCCGTTTCTCAGCCAGCCAGCTCCTGCCTTACATCGTTGCCCAGGTTCTGGGTGGGATTGCCGCCGGCGGTATCCTGTACCTTATTGCCAGCGGCAAGGCCGGTTTCGACGTCTCCGCCGGATTTGCCTCCAATGGCTACGGCGCCCATTCGCCCGGCGGGTACTCCCTGGCTGCCGCTCTGGTCTGCGAAGTGGTAATGACCATGATGTTCCTGATTATTATTCTCGGTGCGACGGATAAACGCGCCCCGCAGGGCTTCGCACCGATCGCCATAGGACTGGCACTGACCTTGATTCATCTGATCAGTATCCCTGTCACCAACACCTCCGTCAATCCCGCCCGGAGTACCGGTGTCGCTTTGTTTGTCGGGGATTGGGCCGTAGCCCAACTGTGGCTCTTCTGGGTGGCCCCGATCCTCGGCGCCGTGCTGGGTGCGATGGTCTATCGTTTTCTCGGCAGTCCGGAAAAGTGATCCCTCCGAAAAATCTGCCGGTTTCTGCAAAAAAAAGTATCATGGTGGATCGGGATCGCGTCCGTTCATAGAAAGGAAATGTTTATGGATATCACAGCTTTAATCATCCAGCTCGCTAGTGGTGCGGCCGGCGGAAACATCGCCGGAAAACTGCTCAAAAACTTCAGTCTTGGCCCCGTTGGCAATTCCATCGTCGGCATTCTCGGTGGCGGACTCGGCGGTCAGATTCTTGGAATGCTCGGTATTGGCGGCTCGGGCCAGGGTGGGCCGGACCTGGCCTCAATCCTGTCTAGCATTGCCGGCGGCGGCGTCGGCGGCGGTGTTCTGATGGCCATCATCGGTGTTATTCGCAAAGCAATAGGCAAGTAGTCCTGAAAAGATTCGGAAAAATCAGTCCGATTGTTCAAAAAAACTAAATTGGTTTATTGTTTTCCCGTCCATTCAAAGAAAGGAACCAAATATGCAAAATGTGATTGATATCGAAGGGATTGGCCCTGTGTACGCGGATAAACTCAAAGCAGCCGGCGTCACCACAACCGAGGATCTGCTGAAACTGGGCGCTACCCCGAAAGGCCGCCAGGAACTGGCGAAAAAAACCGGCATCAGCGATTCCTTGATTCTCCGCTGGGTTAATCATGCCGATTTGTTCCGCATCAAGGGCGTCAGCTCGCAATATGCGGAGTTGTTGGAGGCCGCCGGTGTCGATACCGTGCCGGAACTGGCCCAGCGCAACGCCGCCAACCTTTGCCAAAAGATGGAAGAGGTCAATAGCGAAAAAAAACTGGTTCGCAAACCACCGGCCGCATCGCAAATCGAAAAATGGATTGACGAAGCGAAAAAGCTGCCGCGACAGGTCAATTATTGAACACCCGCACCCCTGCCTGCTATTCCATATATAGCAGGCAGGATACTTTTAAAATAACGCAAATCGTATCCTGCCAGGCAGGGATACCAATCGGCAATATTCGCTGAAAGGATTCGGCCGCCTACTTACCCGCCAGTTTCCTGCCCATATGGAACGCTTTTTTCTTAATATCGTCCCTTTTCAGCAGTTCTGCCGGATCAGCCGGTGCCAGCGGCACCAGCAGCGTCTCAAATTTTTTACTCGTAAACTCCGCCAGCGTCTTGAATATCATTTTACAGATATTCAGCCCCTCGTTCAAATCCCCGCCCGCCGTCGCCAACAGCCCGATGACCGGATACCCCTTGACATGCGTGTATTTCCCGGTCTTCATGTCAATCTTGGTATGGCTGAACATCCGGTCCAATACCACTTTGATCTGGGCATTCGGACCGAAAAAATACACCGGCGTCGCGAACACCACCGCATCAAATCCCGGTATCCGTTTCACCAGCGTTGAAACCTCATCCCGGATGACGCACTCAAATTTCGCCCGTTTCTGGCAGCCCATACAGACCGTGCACCCGGCACTCTTCAATTTCAGCTTCGTCACATCCACCACTTCCACCATCGCTCCGGCCTCTTCCGCCGCTGCCGCCACCCACCCGGCCAGGGTGTTGGTATTGCCGTTCTTCCGCGGCGAACTGCATAGCATCAAAATCTTTTTTGCCATAACCTGTCTCCTAAAAAAGTAGTGATTATCACCATTCAATAGTATGGTCGCTATTACCCTTCCTGCTTCTGAATCTTCGCCCAGGTATCCTTCAGCGTAGCCGTCCGGTTGAAAATCAATTTTCCCGCCGAATCCGGATCCACGCAAAAATACCCCAACCGCTCAAACTGATACCGGCTCCCCGCCGCCGCCCCCTTCACGCTGGGCTCGACAAAGCAACCCGTCAGCACCTCCAGCGAATTCGGATTGATATAATCCGTAAAACTCTTCCCCTCTTCCGTCTCATCCGGATTCTCCCGCGTGAACAGATGGTCGTACAGCCGCACCTCCGCCCCCAG
>JAKJEP010000352.1 GCA_022705365.1 Planctomycetota bacterium
CCGGACAAAGTTTTCATCCGTCCGGATCCGGCCACCGGCCTGATCCATGTCCGGGCCTGGGTTCGGAATACTGGGGCTGCCTCAGTCGAGGGGTCCTTGAAAATCACGGTAAATCCGAATGGCCTCGAGGCCGCGTTCAGCCACATATTTGCGTCCGGCGTCACACAGGTGGATGGGCAAATTCATGTTTCCAACTGCCGTCTCTGGGAAATTAACGACCCCTATTTATACACCGTCCGTACCGAGGTCCGGGAAGCGGGTTCCGCGTCCTATGATGAACAAACAAGTCGGTGCGGCTTTCGTACCTTTCGTTTCGAAAATGGTTTTTTCCAGTTGAACGGCCGTCCGATTTATCTGCATGGCGCTGTCACCACCAACTGGAATATGGTCGGCTGCCGTTCTCCCTACGATCCCAACCTGGTATGCCAGGACATCCTGAATCTCAAACAGATGGGATTTGACTCGATTCGCATCGGTGCCGGTCTTCCGCCCCGGCGTCAGCTCGACACCTGTGATGAGCTGGGCATTCTCGTATATGAAGAAACACTGGCCGGCTGGTGGTACCCGCTGGGGGTCTCGCCGGAAATGGGGGCACGATTCGATACCGGGATTCGGGGCATGATCCAGCGCGACCGCAACCATCCCAGCGTGGTCATGTGGGGTTTTCTCAACGAACGGGCTAACAACGAACTGTTTCAGTATGCGGTGAACCGCGTACCACTGGTTCGCTCCCTCGACGATCATACCCGCATCGTGGTCCTCAACAGCGGACGATTCGACGGCGCCAGCTACGGGAGCATTGCCAATCCCGAGTCGGACACCTGGGAAACGAACACAGCCTGTTATCCGTCCGACCAGCACTGCTATTATCCCGTGCCCCATAGTCGCTCGATCATCAATACCCTGCGCACCATGCATGGCGCTACCGGTCAGGGAGTCCTTCTTTCCGAAAACGGGATCGGCAGCGCCCTGCATTTGCCTCACCTGCTGAATCTCTATGAACAACTCGATGCCCTGGACCAGGGCTGGGGGCCGGCTTACGCTAATACCCTGCAAAATAAATTCATGCCCGATTGGACCCGTTGGAACCTGGCGGACATCTTCGCCAGTCCGACGGCCTATTTCGACCAGTGCCTGACCAAGGTCGGCCTTCTCCGCCGGACCGCGGTTAACGCCATCCGTTCCAATCCCAACATAACCGGATACTTACTCACCGGCAATGTGGACGAAGCCTTTACGGGTCTGGGGGTTACCAACGAGTTCAGTGAAATCAAGCCCGGCCACGCGGCGATTCTGCGTGACCTCTGGTCCCCGCTTCGTTTTTGCTGCTTTGTCGAGCCTGTCAATATCTATAAAGGCAGTGTGGTCAACCTGGAGGCGGTTCTGGTTAACGAGAATGTCCTGGCGGCCGGTACCTATCCGGTTCAGGCCCGTATTTATGACGACTGCAATAATGTCAAGTGGGAAACGAATACCAGTGTCACGATTTCCTCCGGAGGCCCGTGGATTGTCCCGGTCCTTACTCAAAATAGTACCGCCCATTGGCCCGAGGGAAAATATACATTTGTGGTGACGGGGGACTTTGCCGGCCGGGTTGCTGCCGGCGGCGAAACAGAATTTTATATTCTCGATCCAGCCATCGAGTCTCCCATAACTGCCACCGTCACTCTCTGGGCCGGGGATACGGTCCTTTCCAACTGGCTGACTCAGAAGGGGATCCCTTTTCAGGCGTTTAATAAAAACGCCCCGCTGGGTTCCCAGAAGGTGATTTTAGCCGGTATAAACAGTCCACCTTTTACGCAGTCTTCTTTTGATAACCTGATGAACCATGTGGAGGCAGGTTCCGTCGCTGTATTTCTTTCACCCCAGATATTTGCCTCAGGAAGTAACACCAGTTATTATGTTCCCCTGACCCAAAAAGGCTCCCTGCAAGATCTCACCGGCGGCTGGGTCTTTGCCAAGGATGACTGGGCGAAAAATCATCCTGTTTTCGTGAATATGCCGTGCGGCAGCCTGATGGATTACACTTACTTTCGCGAGATTGTCCCCTCCAGCCTCTGGGTCAATCAGGATACTCCGTATCAGGCCTTGGCCGGGGCCATCAATACCGCCGGCTCTTTCCCCTATCAATCGGGCTTGTCGCTGGCGATTTACCGGAAAGGTACCGGTGCCTTCCTTATCAATGCCCTGCTGATTCGTGACAATCTGGGAACGGTCCCCGCGGCCGACCGCCTGCTTCGCAATCTGATTCGCTATGCGGCGGCTGTCAATTTCGCCGTCCCGCAGAATTGCGAAGAAGTATGGCTGAATGGCTACGGCCTCCCGGAGGATCTAAACCAGGATTGCCGCATCAATATGACGGATGCGGTCCCCCTCATCACCGATTGGCTCTCTGATAACCATCCGGTCGCTTCTACCTCGTTCGTCGGGAATCCGTCCGCCGACAATGGCTGGAGTACAACCAGTGCCGTAACCGCGACCGCCTCCGGCTACCAGTACACACTGGCCCCGGTTTGCGCCATCAATGGTTCCGGCCTGGATGCCGCTACCGGAACGATGCACAGCAATCAAATTTTGGATCTTTATTGGGATGGTCCTCCGGGTGGAGGGACCGCTACCCCGCACCCAGGTACTATAACGCCCTGCCTGAACTGGATTGCCTTTGAGTTTGACCAGGAATATCCCCTGACCATCATGCATGTGTGGAACTACAACTATAACAGTGTCTTCAACTGCGGCGCCGGTGCTCGGGATGTGGTGGTGCAGTATTCCCTGACGGGCGGCAGCGGTCCGGACGAGTGGACGACGCTGGGCACATTTGAGGTAGCCAAAGGGACCGCATTGTCTGACTTTACCGGCAAAGATGTCTGTGATTTCGAAGGAGTATCGGCGAAGTATGTCTGCCTGAGTATTGTTACAGATTGGGGAACGCCCTATGGCGATCAGGGGATCGCGGAGGTTCGTTTTTCCTGTTCTCTCGACGAACTGTCATGCGACGGCGCCGGTTTTGAGTATATGCCGGCTGATTTTGACCGGAACTGTGTTATTGACATCAATGACTTCAGTATATTGGCCGCCCAGTGGCTGCTGTGTAACGACCCGCAGGATGGTAACTGCCTGGCTAACTGGTAAACGTTAAAGTCAGTGGAATGTATGAAAGGAAAAACGATGAGAGCAGATCGTAACGGGAATTTCCCGCTTCGAAACGGTTTTAGCTGGATCACTATGAGTCTCGTAGTCTCTGCCGTCTGGATGACGGGCTGCGAGGTTTCAGACAAACGGCTGCATCATGTGATCCCGGCTGATTTTTATGTTGCCCCAGATGGTCAGGACACCAATCCGGGTACGGCCAATGCCCCATTTGCCAGCGTGAGCCGTGCCCGCAGTGCGGCCCGCCAGCGGATTGCGGCTGGCCTGACCCATGATATCCTCATCCTGATTCGCGGCGGTACCTATCAGCAGGCGGAAACCCTCCTCTTTGGCCCGGAAGATTCCGGTACCGAGAAAAACTCCGTTACCTATGCAGCCTACCCGCATGAAAAAGTCATATTCAGTGGCGGCCGGCGGATTACCGGCTGGACCAGGGCTATGGGGGGTATTTGGACTGCACAAATACCCGAGGTCAAGGCCGGCCAGTGGTATTTCCGGCAATTGTTCATTAACGGCAGACGCGCGGTCCGCGCCCGAACGCCGAATCCGGATGATCCCATGCCGTGGTGGATCATCCGGACATCCACCCAGACCGAGAATGAAGATCAGCCCTTTATGGTTACCATAAACGGACCGGTCATTACCTGGACCCATCCGGACGATATGGAACTGGTCTGCATTTACAACAACGAAGGCGGCCGCAAGCGG